>CAZEHU010000415.1:0-3892 GCA_964511605.1 uncultured Myxococcales bacterium | reverse complement strand
CCCCTCGACGAGTGGACCGCCGACTCGATCTCCAAGGGGGACGGCGATCAGACCGACTGGAAGGCCCTGAACCTGGACGCCGCGGGGCACCTGATCGTGCAGCTCACCGCCGACGAGGAGGATGCCGAGATCGAGCTGGGGGTCTACGACCGCTACGGCGAGGGCCTCGGCACCACCCTCCGCGCCGAGGGAGAGGAGGCCCGCCTGAAGGTCGAGATCGACGCCGCGGGCCTCTTTTTCCTCCGGGTGCGTTCGACGAGCGGCCCGCTGACGACGTATATGATCCTTGCGACCCAGGGCGAGGGCGGCGACGCTCCCTCCGGCTCGCGGCCCGACTTCTAGAGAGATCCCGCCGGCCTCACCCATGCCGGCGCACGCGCTCGAGGCAAGCCCCCACGACACCATGCGCAAGATCACGGCCCAGGCGCTGACGGACGTCGGCAAGAAGCGCGATCATAACGAGGACGCGTTCGCTTATGACGCGAGCCTCGGCGTCTACGTGGTCTGTGACGGCATGGGCGGCCACGCCTCCGGTGAGGTCGCGAGCCGGCTGACCGCCGATCTGGTCATCGAATTCGTGGGCCGCTACCGGGGCACCTCGATCCAGAACCTCCCATATCCCACCGAGAAGACGGGCCTCAGCCAGCCCGAGGCCCTCCTGTCCAACGCGATCCAGCACGCCAACGATCGGGTCTTCGTCGAGGGCATGAAGGACGCGAAGTACGAGGGCATGGGCACCACCCTCGTCGCTATGCTCGCTACGGGCATGGAGCTGGTGGTAGCTCACGTCGGCGACAGCCGCGTCTACCGCTGGGCGGACAGCGAGCTCGAGCAGGTCACGCGCGATCACAGCCTGCTGAACCACAAGATCGACGTCGGCGAGCTGCAGACCGAGGAGGACATCAAGGGCTTCAAGCAAGGCAACGTGATCGTCCGGGCCATCGGCCTCAAGGACTATGTCGCTCCGGAGGTCCAGACCGTGGCCCGCCGGCCCGGCGACCTCTTCCTGCTCTGCTCCGACGGCCTCACGGATATGGTCGACGACTGGTCGATCCAGAACGCCATCGAAGGCCACGGCGACGAGCTCGACGAGGCCGCCACCTCGCTGATCCGCATGGCCAACGATCGCGGGGGCAAGGACAACATCACCGTGATGTTCGTCCGCATCGACGATGCGATGGCCGAGGTCTCAGGCGAGCCTGCGTCCGGCGTGGAGCATACCGGCGAGATCGCTCGCTTCCCCACCGACCCGGGGGGCTTCGAGGCGATGGACGAGATGAGCTACGCCTCCACGATGCAGGATGCGCCGGCGATCAGCGCCGCTCAGCTCGACGCCTTCCGCCAGCAGCGCCTCGCCGAAGGCCGGCCGATCGGTGATCCCGACGCTCACCTGGACGCGCACGCGGCGACCGCACCGGCGGGCATGCCCACGGTGCGCGCGCCGGAGCATGATCCCTCCGACACCCTGCCCCTGCCGGTCACCCGCCGAGGCACGCGCCCCCCGGCGCCGCCATCCGCAGCGGAGGTCTTCCGCGGCGGCGCGCCCCCCGTGAAGGTCTCCGTGGACGAGAGCCCGGACCTCGACGACGACGACGAGATCGGCTTCGACGCGCTCGAGGCCTTCGAGGAGACCGAGCCGGGCGTAGACAAGGCGGCCCGCGAGGCCCTCGCCCCCACGCGTCGTGGACCGGCTCCTGTCCCGGACGCTCAGCCGCGCGGCGATCGGGCAAGGATCCAGGTAGCCAGCGGCTCGGCGACCGCGCAGCGTAAGCGCCCGCCCACCGACCCCCGCGTCGCCCCGCCGGAGCCCTCGATCATCGTCGAGGACGAGCCCCCGAGCATCGTCATCGACGACTCGCTCTTCGACGGATAGCGAGCCTCGCCCGGCTCAGTCGATCTCGAGCCGGCGGAAGCGCTTCGACGTCCCGACGTTCTTGGGCGGGCGTTGGGCCGGCGGCTCGGAGACAGCCTCGGCCTCCGGGGCGGGCGCACCGGGGGGCGGCATGGCGGCCGCCGGGGCCGGGGCGGTAGGGGGCCCTGGCGGAGCGGGCGCGTCGTCCTCGCTCGCTGCGGCCGCGGAAGGCGCGGCGGGCGAGTCCAGATCGTACCACTGACGCCCGAGGCGGACCTGCACCTGGGTCCCGCGGACCCGCAGCGCGTCGAGCTCCGAGAAGTCGTGGCGCGCCTTCATCTGGCTCACCAGGGCCGGCATCGTATCGGCGCCGGCGCTCGGCTCGGCCCCCTCGATGATATAGGTCCGCATCACGTACTCGAGGAGGAGCATCATCTCCTCCGGGCTGTACGTGGCGAGCACGGACTTCATGAAGCCGTGCTTCCGCCACGGATCCTCGACCCGTGCCGCCTCCACCTGTTGGCGGACCTTCGGGCTGAGCTGGCTCGTATCGATCTGCACGTCGATGAGGTGCGCACCCTCGAAGCTCGCGTCGGTCAGGTTGGCGTGGCGGAGGTCCACCTTCACCAGGAGGGCCTGGTCGAAGTTCGCGCCGTACAGGTTGGCGCCCAACAGATCGCAGTCCACCAGCACCGCATGCGTGAAGCTGGCCCGATCCAGCGTGACGTTGCCCCGCTCCGGCGCATCGAAGCGCGTGTTCAGGATGAGGCAGCGCGAGAAGTCGACCCCGAAGAGCTCGCAGCCGTTGAAGGTGCCCGACTGGATGCGCGATCCGGTGAAGCGGCCGTTCTGCAGGTGCGCCGAGTAGAAGGACGTGCCGCTCATCGTGACGGACGAGAAGTTGGTCTCGATGAGCTCACACGAGAAGAAGGAGCAGCCCCGCATGAGGCTATCCGAGAAGTCCGTGCCGCGCAGGCTGCACTCGCTGAAGCGCGCCCGCGCCAGGTCGCAGCCGGTGGCGTTGGCGGCGTGCAGCGCCACCCGCTTGAAGGACAGGTCGCTGCCCTCGAGGCCCTCGAGGCCCACCTTGGTCAGGTCGACCTCCTGGACCATGCAGGAGTCCAGCCCGCCCTGGCCCATGAGCTCCGCGACCTCCTGGGCGCTGCCGAAGACGTTGTCCTCGCTCATCTCTCCTCCGACTCCGAGGGAGCGCGAGCCTAGCACAGGTCCCAGGCGCCGGAAGCCGGGCGCGGGGCGGCGGGCCGCTGGCCGACCGAATCCGCGAGCGCGCCCGAGCCTCGCGAAGGCGCGTGGACAACCCGTGGCCCGCGATCGTATGCTGCGCGCCGACTCTCGGAGACTGGTGGCGGCGTGCTGCAGCTCGTCTATCGGAACGACAAGGGCGCCGACGTTGTGGTCTCGCTGGAGGAGAGCAACGTGGTGACGATCGGCCGGCAGCCCGGCTCGACCATCCACGTACGCAACCCGTCCGTGAGCCGCCACCACGCACGCATCCTCCACGAGGGGGGGCGCTGGTCGGTCAAGGACCTCGGCAGCTCGAACCATACCTTCGTCAACGATCGGCGGGTGCAGGCCTCCCCGGTGGCCGAGGGCGACGAGCTCCGCTTCGGGGACTTCATCGTCCGCATGCGCCGCTTCGACGAAGGCGGGGAGCCATCGCCTGAGCCAGCGCCCGAGCCGGCGGCCGCCTCCACCGAGGTTCCGCCTCCGACGATGGAAAAGAGGGCGCTGCCCTCCCGCGACAAGTCGCACAAGAAGCCCAAGCGCCCCCGCAAGGGGAGCACCCAAGCCGACGTGGATCCCCAGGCGATCCCCGCGGTGGAGATCGCCGAGAAGGCCCCCGCCCCCGCCCCCGCCAAGAGTCGCTCCCGCGTCGAACCGGACGAGCGCGAGCGCCGGCGCCTCGAGCGTGAGGAGCGGATCCGTGCCAAGCGGAACGCCCGCGCCGCGGCCCGCAAGGAGGCCGCGGACGCCGAGGTCCCCGCGGCGCCCGAGGCACGGGAGCGTCCGTCCCGGGAG
>CAZEHU010000414.1:0-3902 GCA_964511605.1 uncultured Myxococcales bacterium | reverse complement strand
GAGCATCGGACTCCAAATCCGAGGGTTGGGGGTTCGACTCCCTCCTGGCCTGCCACAACGCCCCGACTCGACACCTCGTCCCGTCGGGGCCCCACATCCCGGAGCCGCCCACCCGGCTCCGACCCTGACCGGGCCATCCCCGGTCTTGCTCCCCGCCCGCTCCCTCGGCGCTCCTGCAGACGGCCCGAGCCTCGAGACACCACCTCCGGGTCCACAGGACCCCGACCCCTCCGACACGGGCCCCGCGGCCCAGGGACATCGAAGCATGGGCGTCGCACGCTACGTGAACATGGCCTTCGTCCTGACGGGGCTGTTGGCCTGGGTCATCTCGGCCGAGTTCTTCACCTGGGGCCTCAGCCTCTTCGGCGCGGGTGTCAACAAGCAGCTCGTCGGCCACGGCTTCCGGGTCGCCGATCTCTGCGGCCTGCTCGGGGGCATCGCGCTGGTGCTCTACCTGCGCAAGAGCGAGCGGGTGTCCACCTTCGCGATGGAGGTGGGCAACGAGCTGAGCAAGGTCACGTGGCCCGACTGGCCGGAGACCCGCCAGGGCACGGTCGTGGTGATCATCGTCACCTGCGTCATCGCGGCCATCCTCGGCACCTTCGACTACGTCTGGGCGGCCCTCTCGTCGCTCGTCTACAACGTCTGATCCGGCGCGCGATGGAGACGAAGATGAAGTGGTACGCCGTCGGCACCTTCTCCGGCTACGAGGCTCGCGCCAAGTCGCTGCTCGAGGAGAACATCAAGACCGCGAAGCTCGACGAGCGCTTCGGGGACATCATCGTGCCCACCGAGGAGGTGGTCGAGCTGCGCGGCGGCGCCAAGCGCACCCGCGAGCGTAAGCTCATGCCGGGATACATGTTCGTCCAGATGCTGATGGACTCCGAGACCTGGAACCTGGTCAAGGATACCCAGCGCATCACCGGCTTCATCGGGGATGACAAGAACCCGAAGCCCATCAGCGAGCGCGAGATCGCCAAGCTGACCCAGACCCATGAGGAGGGCGTCGCTCGCCCGACCCCCCGGATGGTCTTCGAGGAGGGCTCGAACGTCCGAATCATCGACGGACCCTTCCTCAACTTCTCCGGCACCGTCGAGGAGGTCCTTCCGCAGAAACAGAAGGTCCGTGTCCTCGTCTCGATCTTCGGACGGGCGACGCCGGTGGAGCTCGACTTCATGCAGGTCGAGCGGATGTAGACGACAACGCGGCACCCCGACTCGCGCAGCCAACGGGCGCGCCGACGAGGGCCCGCGAGGAGAGAGAACATGGCGAAGAAAGTCATCGGTCTGATCAAGCTGCAGGTGCCCGCGGGCATGGCGAACCCCTCGCCGCCCGTGGGTCCGGCTCTCGGCCAGCACGGCGTCAACATCATGGGCTTCTGCAAGGAGTTCAATTCGCGCACCGAGAAGGACCGGGGGCTCATCATCCCCGTGGTCATCACCGTGTACGCTGACCGCTCCTTTTCCTTCATCACGAAGACGCCGCCCGCGGCGGTCCTGCTGAAGAGAGCGGCGGGCCTCAAGAAGGCCTCCGGCGAGCCCAATCGGTTGAAGCTCGGCAAGGTCACCTGGGATCAGGTGCGCGAGATCGCCGAGCTGAAGTTCGTCGACCTGTACGCGAACGATACCGACATGGCGATGAAGACCATCGCCGGCACCGCCCGCTCCATGGGCGTCGTCATCCAGGGCGGGCCCCCCCCCCCCTGGTTCGTCGCTTCCTAGTCCACCCCAAGGGCCTCCGGGCCCGAGCGGCGTCGGGCCCTCCCGCCCGCCGTCGTCCTTCACCCAGAGGCGGGAGGGATCCTCGCGGAGCCCGCTTGTACCGCAAGGGACAGAGAGCATGCCCAAGCAAGGTAAGAAGCTGAGGGAGGCGCTCGGCAAGGTCGATCGCTCCCAGCGCTATGAGCTCGAGGAAGCCATCGCGCTCGTCAAGGCGATCGCGCCCGCGAGTTTCGACGAGACCGTCGAGATCGCCGTCCGCCTCGGGGTCAACCCCCGCCACGCCGACCAGATGGTCCGAGGCGCGGTGGTCCTGCCCCACGGCACTGGCAAGTCGGTACGGGTCATCGTCTTCGCGGAGGGCGAGCACGCCCAACAGGCGCGCGACGCCGGCGCCGACGAGGTGGGCTCCGAGGATCTGGTCGCCAAGATCCAGGGCGGCTGGCTCGACTTCGACATGGCGATCGCCACCCCGCCGATGATGCGTCACGTCGGCAAGATCGGCCGCATCCTCGGACCTCGTGGCCTGATGCCGAACCCGAAGACCGGCTCGGTGACCATGAACGTCACCCAGGCGGTGGCGGACGCGAAGGCCGGCAAGGTGGACTTCAGGGTCGAGAAGGCCGGCATCGTGCACGCCGGCATCGGCAAGGTCTCCTTCAGCAAGGAGAAGCTCATCGAGAACGCCCGTGCCCTCCTCGACCGCCTGATGAAGCTGAAGCCTGCCACCGCCAAGGGCCAGTACGTCCGCAGCGTGGCGGTCAGCTCGACCATGGGGCCGGGAGTGCGGGTCTCTACCTCGTCCGCCGAGGGCGCGGACCTCGCAGCCTAGACAAGGGCCCCCCTCCCGTGGAGGGGAGCCAATGATTCACTCTCTCTCAGGCCCTCGGGTCTGGGGGCGATGACCGCGGCGGGCGGGTTCCCGCCAGCCTCTCGGGGAAGGTCCCCGGGAGGATGACAGCAGAGTTCGTGTCAGGACCGAGTCGGTCGCTTTCATGTCGTAGAAGTCGGAGGGCAGGGCCCTTGATGTCGCCGGTCGGCGGCTCCGATGGAGGCGGTGAGCGGGCTGCTTCGGACCCCGATTCCAGGCGCTCGATGGCCACCTCGATGGGTGGCGGTTGGCGAGGTCCCCGGACGCGCAGTGAGAGTGAGGAGTGAGCATGAACCGTCAGGAGAAAGCCCAGCAGGTCGCTGAGCTACGCGATCTCTTGGACGGGACGCAGCTTGCCGTCCTGACCGACTACTCGGGCCTCAGCGTAGCCAACATGGTGGAGCTCCGCTCCAAGCTGCGTGAGGCCGCGGGCGGGTACAGGGTCGTCAAGAACACCCTCGCCAAGCGCGCGACCGAGGGCACCGAGCTCGAGGCACTGGCCATCCACTTCAAGGGCCCCATCGGCGTCGCGTACTCCCACGAGGACGCGGCCGGGTGCGCGAAGACGGTCAGTGATTTCGCCAAGGACCATCCCAAGTTCGAGGTGCAGGCCGGCTTCCTGGCTGGCGGTACGATGCTCGACGCCGCAGGCGTGCACGCATTGGCCAAGCTCCCGGGCAAGGATCAGCTCAGGGCGATGCTCTTGAGCGCGATGGCTGGTGTCCCCCGCAGCTTCCTGGGTGTGCTCTCCGCCGCCCCGCGCAGCTTCGTGGGGGTCCTCGAGGCCCGACGTCGTGAGCTCGCCGGCGAGGCGTAGCACCCCACCAAGAGAAGAGCGCACCTCACAAGTTTCATCAGTGTTCAGGTCCCACGGGACCGAAGGAGAATCGGAAAAATGGCAGATCTCACCATCGATCAGGTCAAGGAGTTCCTCGGCAAGCTCACCGTTCTGGAGCTGGCGGACCTCGTCAAGCAGCTCGAGGACGAGTGGGGCGTGTCCGCGGCGGCCCCGATCGCTATGGCGGCAATGCCCGCCGACGGCGGCGGCGCGGCCGAGGAGGAGCAGACGGAGTTCGACGTCATCCTGACGGGCCCCGGCGACAAGAAAATCCAGGTCATCAAGGCGATCCGCGAGATCACCGGCCTGGGCCTCAAGGAGGCCAAAGCCCTCGTGGACGGCGCGCCCAACGCCGTCAAGGAGGGCGTGTCCAAGGATGAGGCCGACGAGGTCGTCGGAAAGATCCAGGACGCCGGCGGCTCCGTGGAGATCAAGTAGCGATCTCTTCGTCCCGAGGGGCGCCGGTGCGAGAGC
>CAZEHU010000413.1:1057-3904 GCA_964511605.1 uncultured Myxococcales bacterium | reverse complement strand
CGAGGAGACCGAGGCGGTCGTGGACGCCTGCTTCCAGTGCAAGCTCTGCGAGGTGCAGTGCCCGTACACCCCGCGGGACGGCCACGAGTTCCAGCTCGACTTCCCGAGGCTGATCCATCGCTACAAGGCCCAGCGGACCCGGCGCCGGGGCCTGAGCCTCCGGGAGCGGGTGCTCGGCGATCCCGACGGCACGGCGGCGCTGGCGAGGGCCAGCCTGGGCCTCGCGAATGTGATGAATCGTGTCGGCCTCCACCGCAGGCTGCTCGAGGGCCAGCTCGGCATCCATCGGGACAAGCTGCTCCCGGACTTCGCCGCCGAGACCTTCTCGTTCTGGGCCCGGGAGACCGGCCGCACCCGGGACGAGCCCGGCGCCGAGGTGGTGCTCTTCCCCACCTGCTACGTGGAGAACAACGAGCCCCAGCTCGGCCGCGACGCGATGACGGTCCTCGAGCACAACGAGGTGGAGGTGGCCCTCCCGGAGGGCCAGGTCTGCTGCGGCATGCCCTCGTGGGAGAGCGGCGACCTCGAGGGACTGCGCAAGCGCGCCCGGCGGAACCTGGAGGTGCTCGGCCCCCACGTCGAGGCCGGAGCGAAGGTGCTGCCACTCCAGCCCACCTGCGCCATGCTGATGCGACGGGAGTACCCGGAGCTCGTGGCGCCCGAGGATCGGCAGCGGGCCGAGGCGCTGGCCGCAGCCATCCGCGATCCCGGCGAGTACCTCTGGGGGCTCCGCAAAGAGGGCCGCTACAAGGACGACTTCAAGAGCTCGCCCTCCGGCCCCATCGCGTACCACGCCCCCTGTCACCTCCGAGCCCAGGCCGTGGGGTTCCGGGGGCGGGACCTGCTCAAGCGCCTGCCGGGCGTCACAGGGATCGTGCCGACCATGGAGTGCTGCGGGCATGACGGCACCTACGCGATGACCGTCGAGGGCTTCGAGCCCTCCCGGCGCATCGGAGAGCCGGCCTTCGAGGGCATGATGCGCCCCGAGGCGACCACCTGGTCGTCGGACTGCCCGCTGGCGGCGCTGCAATTCGAGCAGCACGCCGGCAAGCGCACCCTGCACCCCCTGACGATCCTCGCTCGTGCCTATCGCGGCGAGGCGTTCGACGAGGAGGACATCCAGTGAAGAAGGTAGAGCGAGGGGAGCTGAGCGACTGGCAGACCTACGCCGATCGCCGCGACGAGGAGCAGGCGCACATCTTCGCTATCAAGGCCCCGCGGCGGGTGCACCTGGGCGCCCACCTCCTCTTCCTCTTCGAGAATCGAGCCACCATCCGCTACCAGGTCCAGGAGATGATGCGGGTCGAGCGGATCGTGCGCGAGGCGGACATCCGCCACGAGCTCGAGACCTACAACGCCGTCCTCGGTGGGCCAGGAGAGCTCGGCGCCTCCTTGTTGATCGCCATCGAGGACGAGGCGGCCCGCCCGGGCCTGCTCGAGGCCTGGCTGGGCCTCCAGGAGCACCTCTACCTGCGCCTCGAAGATGGGGAGCGCGCCTACGCCCGCTTCGATGCCGCCCAGGTCGGCGAGCGCCGGCTGAGCGCGGTCCAGTACCTGATCTTCGACTGTGGCGACCGTACGCCGGTCGCCATCGGGTCCGACCACCCGGCGGCCCCCGTGAGCGGGGAGGCGGAGCTCGGTCCTCAGACCCTCGCGGCCCTCCGGGAGGATCTCGACTCCGACCCGATCCTCTGAGGCCCTCAGGAGCCGGCTAGCGTGGCCTCGACGCGCTCGAAGAGCGCCTGGACCGCTGCATCCCGCGGCCCCGACCGGGACAGCGCGACCGGCGCGGAGAGCTCGATGGCCACGAGCACGCCGCCCTGCCCGTCCGTGGCCGGCAGGATGCGGAGGATCGCTCGATCCGACCAGGGAACGCTGCCTGGGGACAGAGAGGCGTCGATGCGCCCTCCCTCCCGATCGACGAAGCTGGTCGTCCAGCCGCCGAGGGCCTTCAGCGTGCGCTCGAGGGCGCCGCCCACCCTCTGGCCGTCGGCCACGAAGTGCTGCTCGTAGGAGCGGGTCGCGGCCATGGTCAGCGCTGGAGCACCCGCGCCGCCTCGGGCGCGAAGTAGCTCAGGATCATATCCGCGCCGGCCCGCTTGAGGCCGACGAGGGACTCGAGCATCGTGCGCTCGAGGTCCGCCCAGCCCCGCTCTGCGGCCGCGTGGATCATGGAGTACTCGCCGGAGACCTGGTAGGCGGCCAGCGGCAGATCCATGTGATCACGGACCAAACGCAGGATGTCCATGTAGGGCCCCGCGGGCTTGACCATGATGACGTCGGCGCCCTCCTCGATGTCGAGGTCCACCTCGCGGATCGCCTCGAGGGCGTTGGGCGGATCCATCTGGTAGGTGCGCCGATCCCCGAAAGCCGGGGCGCTCTCGGCGGCCTCCCGGAAGGGGCCGTAGTAGGCCGACGAGTACTTCGCCGCGTAGGCCATGATCGGGATCTCGCTGAAGCCCTCCTCGTCGAGCAGCTCCCGGAGGAAGCCGACCCGCCCGTCCATCATGTCGCTCGGTGCGATCATGCCCGCGCCCGCCTCCACGTGGGTCAGCGCCTCGCGACCGAGGAGCTCGAGGGTCTCGTCGTTGACCACATCGCCCTTGTGCACCACGCCGCAGTGGCCGTGATCGGTGTACTCGCACAGACAGACGTCCGTGATCACCAGGAGCTCGGGCGCCGCGTCTCGGATGCGCTTGATCGCCAGGGGCACCACCCCGTCCGCGGCGTACGCACGCGTCCCGAGGGCGTCCTTCTTGGTCGGGATGCCAAAGAGGATCACCGCCTGCACCCCCAGCGCCCACACCTCCCGTGCGGCCTCGGCCACCGTATCTGGCGACCAGCGAT
>CAZEHU010000413.1:0-1047 GCA_964511605.1 uncultured Myxococcales bacterium | reverse complement strand
CGGCCGCTTGACCCCCTCGCCGGGCTCCACGAAGAGCGGCCAGATCAGGTCGTGGGGTGTGAGGGTCGTCTCCCGGACCAGGGCCCGCAAGGCGGCGGTGCGGCGCAGGCGACGGGGGCGGGACTCGGGGAAGGCCATGGACAACCTCGGGGCTGGGGCCCCGCCCCGATCAGCCCTCCAGGAGGTACCTCTCGATGGCGGCGGCGAGGGCGACCATCGTAGGCCCCTGAGCCTGAACCGCAACGCGCATTCCACGCTCTCGGGCGCGGCCCGCGGTGGTCGGCCCGATGGCCGCTGCGGCCACGCCTCGAGCGAGGTCGCCACCTGCGTCGACGAGGGCATCGACGCCGCTCGGGCTGGCGAGGGCGACCAGCTCGAGGCCCTCGTGCAGGGCGGCCTCGAGCCGCTCGGGCCCGCGCGGATCGCGCAGGGTTCGGTACCCGGGGATCGCCTGGACCGTCGCCCCGAGCTCGGCGAGACCCTCCGGGACTTCGGGCCGTGGGGCCTCGGCGCAGGGGAAGAGGAAGCTCCGCCCCTGGACCCCGAGCTCCTTGGCGAGGGCCACGAGCCCGGCGCCCCTGGCCTCGGCCGGCGCCCTGTCGGGCCGGAGCCCGAGGATGCGCCAGAGGGCCCGGGAGGTGGCAGGTCCCACGCTCCAGAGCTCGCAGCCGTGCAGCGCCCGGGCGTCGAGACCGGCCGCCTCGAGACCACGCGCCAGGGCCTCCGCACCGCGCGCGCTGGTGACGACCACGTCGGAGTGCGCGGCCGCCGTCAGAGCAGCGCCCAAGGGCTCCGGAGGCAGCGGCTCCTGCCGCGTGAGGGGGAGGTGCACCACGCTGGCGCCTAGATCCTCGAGTGCCTCGAAGGCCGCGAGGTCGCCGCGCCCGCTCCGGGTCGTGCCGATCACCCGGCCGAACAGGGGGCGCGCCTCGAGCCACGACATCGCCCCTCGGTAGCGCACCACGTCGCCGACCACCGCTACCGACGGGGGACGGAACCCGGCGTCCCGCGCCTCGCCGGCCAGCGAGCCGAGGTCGGCGACGAGGG
>CAZEHU010000412.1:0-3910 GCA_964511605.1 uncultured Myxococcales bacterium | reverse complement strand
AGCACCGACAGCCACGCCACGGTCCACGCGCGGCTGCCGTCGAGCTCCTCGACCTGCTCGAGATCGAGCCGGAGCTCGTCGATACGACCGAGCGGCAGCGCGGGGATCCGCTCGCAGAGATCCATCGCGTCCTGCCCCGCGAGGGGACGAAGGACCCGGAGCTCACAGAGCCCGCTGTCGTGAAGGGACCATCCCTCCCCGTGCTTCGTCGTCATGGTCGACGTACCTTCTGCTGCTGCTGCACCCACGGGTACCATGTCGGACGCAAACGACCACGCTGTAGGGGCCGCACGGACCGGACTGTAACCCGTTTCCGTCACGCCCCCCTTCCTGTCTCGAAAATCCTTGTGCATCATGGGGTTATGTGGTTACGGCGGTACATCTCCCACGACAACGTCCTGTGATGGGCCCGCGACGCCTCGATGGCCGCGCCCGAACCCTCACGATCGCGGTAGTAGCTGCCTTATCGGCGGCGATCCTCCTGCACCCCTTCCCGCCCCAGAACGATGCCTCCTCCCATGGGGCGACCGCTTGGGTGCTCGAACGGCTCCTCGCTGGGGATGCCTTCGTCGCCGAGCACTACCGCTTCGACGCCACGCCGCTGCCCTACTGGCTGCCCACGCTGCTGGGCGCTCCCCTCGTAGCGGCGGTGGGGCCGTTGCTGGCGTATCGCCTGCTCTGCGTGCTGGTCCTCGCTCTCACGGCGCTGGCGGCCTGGCGCCTCAGCCCCCTCGAGAGCCGCGTGCTCGCTCCCCTCGGAGCCCTCGCCGGAGCCTCTTGGGCCTTCTGGCGAGGAGAGATCGCCTTCATGCTCGGTGTCCCGCTGGCCCTGCTGGCGTTCGATGCGCTCCTCCGCGCCCCTCGGATGCGCTCTCGCCCCTTCGCGCTCTTCGTCTCGCTGGCCTTGGCCACCTACCTCTCGCACCTCTTCGCGCTGGCGACGCTCGCCGCCCTCGTGGGGGTGGTCTGGCTGCGGCGCATCGCCAGGGGCCTGCCCCGCGGCGCCTTCGACGCCGGGCTGGGGCTGAGCGCCTCGCTGGTCGGGGTGGCGGCCTGGTTCGTCCTCCTGGGACACGGCTCCGACGCGAACCAGGGCCGCCTGGTCTTCGATCCGAGCCTCGCGCGGCTCGTGCAGCTCGTGACCTGGCCGCTCGACCTGCCGGGCCAGGGTCCGTGGCCGGCCCTGGGCGTGGCCGCGCTGGTGGCCGGGGGGTTCACCCTCTCCTGGCGCACGCCGGCGCCCGAGCGCCTCTTGCCCGCGGCGGCCCTCGCCCTGATGGCCTGGCTGGGACCCGCGGGCCTCGAGGAGCCCATGGGCTATGAGGACATCGGGGAGCGCTTCACCCTCGGGGCGTTCCTCGTGGGCCTCGGCGCCTTCCGCCTCCCCATGGAGGGTCGGACGAGGGGCGCGCTGCTCGCCGCCGTCCTGCTCTTCGCCGGGTGGAGGGTGCACGGCGTCTGGCAGGTCCACGCGGACTACCAGCCGCGCGCCGAGCGCATCGCGGGGCTGCTCGAGGCGGTGCCCGAGGAGAGCCGCCTGTTGCCGCTGCTCGACGTGGAGGTCGAGGATCGGCAGACGTGGCTCTACCACCGCTTCGGCAATTGGGCCTTGCCGCTGCGCCGCGCCTACTCGCCCCATCTCTTCGCCCGAACGGGCCAGCAGCCCCTGAAGCATCGACATCGCGCGGAGTACCGGCCGGTCGCGCAGCTCGAGCTGAGCGAGGAGGAGTGGGCCTCCTTCGACCACCTCTTGATCCAATCCGATCGCGCCGAGCCTCGAGTCCCCGGGCTCGGGGAGCGGGCCGAGCGGGTGGGCGAGGCGGAGGGCTTCAGCCTCTGGCGCGTTCGCCGTTGAGCCGCTCCACGAGGCGGGCGGTGCTGCGCTCCACCTGGCCGAAGGCCTGCTCGAAGTCACCCGGACCGCCGTCGACCGGGTCGGCGATCTCGGCGGCGCCCTCGGGATCGAGGAGGCCCAGGAGGAAGGTGCGGCCCGAGGCCTCGGGGAAGCGCTCGCGGACCTCGAGGGCGTGGCGCACCTCCATCACCAGGAGGACATCGCTCGAGGCCACTAGCTCTGGATCGAGGAGGGTGGCCCCGTGATCCGTGACGTCGAGGCCGTGACCCGAGGCGCGCTCGAGGGTGCGCGCATGGGGCGAGCGGCCCGGCGTGGCTCCGAGCCCCGCGGAGCGCACGATGAGCCGATCGCCCAGGGCGGCGCCGGCCAGGGCCCCCCCGAGCACGCTGCGGATGATATTGCCGTGGCAGACAAAGGTGAGGCTGCGGGCTCCCCGGAGCACGCCCTCGAGGCGGGGACGAGCGCCCAGCAGGCGCCGCCGGATCCTGCGTCGCTCGAGGGCTGCGCCCACGCGCTCCGCCACCTGGCCGATGCGTACCAGCCCCGGTGCCGGATCCCGCCAGTCGAAGCCATCCCAGTGCTCCCCGGGCACGGGCAAGGCCCGGCGGCGGAGCGCGGCCCCCAGCCACTCCACCTCCCCCGGCAGGGAGCGCGCCCGCACCCCCACCCGGTAGGAGGCCGGAGCGCTCGGCCGGCGTCCCTCGACGAGGAGGTCCACCAGGGCGGCAGGGAAGTCCACGCCGGCCGCGATGGCCAGGGGCAGGGAGCCCCAGAAGCGGCCGTTGACCTCCACGAGCCATGGCCCCTCCGCGTCCTGTTTCGCCTCGAGCATGGCCACCCCGGTCCAGCCGAGGGCGCCGAGGAGGGCCTGAGCCATCGCCCTCAGCGCGGGATCGATGGGCACGGAGATGCGCCACGAGCTGCCGCCACCGCTCAGCGGCACCTCGTGAAGGCGGCGATGCTGGAAGGCGTGGAGGATGCGGCCCTCCTCGGCCAGGACCGAGAGCCCGACGCCCTCGCCGGAGAGCCAGGGCTGAACGAGCAGATCGCCCTCCACGAGGAGCCTCGGGGCGTGGGTCTCCAGGGTCTCACGATCGGCCGCGTAGACGACGCTGCGGTGCTCGCCGTGGCCCTCGGGGCTCCAGGCCTTCGAGCGGCAGGGCTTGAGCACGAGCGGCCAGCTCCAGTCCGCGGGCACGCTGTCGAGGTCCCCCAGGGACGAGAGCAGCACGGTGGGGGGTTGGCGAAGGCCCAGCTCCCGGGCAAGCTCGAAGGTCCGGCCCTTGTGGAGGGTCGCCTCGAGGGCCTCGCGCTCTGGGGCCGCAAGGGGGGCGTGGGCCTCGAGGCGCTCGCGGGCCTCGAGCAGGGGGACGAGGGACCAGTCCGTGGCGGGCACCACCAGGTCCACGTGCCGCGCGGCGACCGCTCGGATCACGGCCTCCCCGAAGGTCGGGGCGTGGCGAGCGGGATCCGGCAGCGTGAGCTCGGCCTCGCACCCGCGGCTCCGGGCCGCCAGCGACCCCGGCGCCGGGCCACCCACCAGCACCCGGTGGCCGGCGCGTCCCAGGGAGCGGACGATAGCGAGGGCGGGACCGCTGTCACCATCGAGGACCAGGATCGTGCGACGGAGCCTCACCTCGAGGGGTCCAGGGCCGCGTCTCGGAGGTCATCCGGGATCTCGCGGAACGCGGGCAGGCGGGTCTTCAGGCCGCCGCGCTGCTCGAGGGCGCCGGCGTGCTCGGCCATCGTCACGATCCGATAGGAGCCGGCGAGGAGCTCGAGCACCCGCTCGAAGATCGGCACCTTCCGGGCCGCGGGCAGGTCCATGGCCGGGAAGAAAGCAAGCTCCTCGATGTCGTCTCCTCCGAGCACGTCGAGGGGGTGGAGGAGGAGCGAGAGCTCGGTGCCGGTGGCGCGACACAGGGCCAGGGCGGTTCGCCAGTACGCCAGGGCCAGCGGCCTCGATCGGCGGGCGAGGTAGAGGATGTAGCTGACGTGGATAGGGACCCGGGCGAGGGGCATGGTGGTGACCGGGATCTCGAGGAGGGCTTTGCC
>CAZEHU010000411.1:0-3933 GCA_964511605.1 uncultured Myxococcales bacterium | reverse complement strand
GAGGACCCATCTTCTTCGGGGAGGCGAGGCCGATGCGCACCGCGCTGAAGCTGAGCGGATCCTTGGGCTTCTCGTAGAAGTTGAAGAAATCCTTCACGGTCAGGCCTCCACCGGGCTCGGCCCGGGTCTGGTTCGGGGAGCCGCGCCGGGGCGCGGCAAGTCAGCGCTGTGTGTGGGTGACCCCCTGCCAGCGAGGCGCCGGCCGGGGGTTCCGGTCTGCGGGCTCAGCCCGCCTCGATGAGCTCCACGTCGAGGGCGAGAGCCTTGAGCTCCTTGAGGAGCACCTTGAAGCTCTCGGGCAGGCCCGGCTCCAGGTTGTGCTCGCCCTTCACGATGGCCTCGTAGATCCGAGTACGGCCGACCACGTCGTCCGACTTCACCGTGAGGAACTCCTGGAGGCCGAAGGCGGCCCCATAGGCCTCCATGGCCCAGACCTCCATCTCGCCGAGGCGCTGGCCACCGAACTGGGCCTTGCCGCCGAGGGGCTGCTGGGTCACTAGCGAGTAGGGCCCGATGGAGCGGGCGTGGATCTTGTCGTCCACCAGGTGGTGGAGCTTCAGGACGTACATGACCCCGACGGTCACGTCCTCGTCGAAGGCCTCACCGGTGCGCCCATCGAAGAGCACCGTCGTGCCCGAGCGCTGCTGGCCTGCGCTCTCGAGGAGGTCACGGATCTCGCGCTCCTCGGCACCGTCGAACACCGGGTTGGCCACGTGGATGCCCTCGCGGTGCAGCTCGGCGAAGCGGAGGACGTCCTCATCGCTCATGTTGGCCACCTTGCCGACGGAGCCATCGTCGTCGTAGATGGCGCCGAGGCGCTCGCGGAGCTCCTTGGCGGAGACGTGCTGATCGAACATGGCGCCGAGGCTCTGGCCCATGCCGAGGGCCGCCCAGCCGAGGTGGGTCTCGAGGATCTGGCCCACATTCATGCGGCTCGGCACGCCGAGGGGGTTCAAGACCACGTCCACCGGGGTACCGTCGGGCAGGTAGGGCAAGTCCTCCTCGGGCAGGATGCGCGAGATGACGCCCTTGTTGCCGTGGCGGCCGGCCATCTTGTCGCCCACCTGGAGCTTACGCTTGATGGCGAGGTAGACCTTGACCATCTTGATGACGCCGGGGGGCAGCTCGTCGCCCTTGCGCACACGCGCGATCTTGTCGTCGAACTGGGTGCGCACGATCTCGCACTCGTCCTCGAGCTGGCTGGCGATCGAGTCCACGGTGCGGGCGATCTCGTCGCCGCCGCCCACCACGATGTCGCGCCAGTACTTCTGGGGGACGCCGGCGAGGATCTCGGCGGTCAGGCGGGTTCCCTTGCCGATGAGGACCTCGCCGGCATCGCTGATGAGCTTGGCGGCGGTGGTGTGGCCATCGAGCAAGCGCGCGATGCGGCCGTAGGCGGCCCGGCGCATGATCTTGATCTCGTCGTCGCGATCCTTGGTGAGGCGCGCCTCCTCGGCATCCTCGATCGCCTGCGAGCGGCTATCCTTGTCGACGCCCTTGCGGCTGAAGATCGAGGCCCCGATGACGGTGCCCTTCACACCCGGCGGCACGCGCAGCGAGGTGTCGCGCACGTCGCCCGCCTTCTCGCCGAAGATGGCGCGGAGGAGCTTCTCCTCCGGGCTGAGCTGGGTCTCGCCCTTCGGCGTGATCTTGCCGACGAGGATGTCCCCGGTCTTCACCTCGGCGCCGATGCGCACGATGCCCGCCTCGTCGAGGTGGGCCATCGCGTCATCGCCGACGTTCGGGATGTCGCAGGTGATCTCTTCCTTTCCGAGCTTGGTATCGCGGGCGGTGCACTCGAACTCCTCGATGTGGATCGAGGTGTACAGGTCCTCCTTGACCACCTTCTCGGAGATGAGGATGGAGTCCTCGAAGTTGTAGCCGCCCCAAGGCATGAACGCGACGACCACGTTGCGGCCGAGGGCGAGCTCGCCCATATCGGTCGCGGGGCCATCGGCGATCACATCCCCCGCCTTGACCCGATCCCCCTCCTTCACGATGGGCTTCTGGTTGATGCAGGTGTTCTGGTTGGACCGCTGGTACTTCACCAGGTTGTAGATGTCGGGCTTGGTATGGATGTCCGTATCGAGGGCATCCGGCTTGATGACGATGCGCCCGGCATCGACGGTCTCTACGACACCGTCGTTCTTCGCGACCATCGTGACGCCGCTGTCGGCGGCCACGACCGGCTCGAGGCCCGTGCCGACGAGCGGGGCGGAGGTCCTCAGGAGCGGGACCGCCTGGCGCATCATGTTGGAGCCCATGAGCGCGCGGTTCGCGTCGTCGTTCTGGAGGAAGGGGATCAGCGAGGCGGCTACGGAGACGAGCTGGTTCGGGCTCACGTCCATCAGGCTGACGTCGCCCTTGGGCACGATCTGGAAGTCGCCACGCTCGCGGGCCGGCACGGACTCGGAGACGAAGTCGCCGCCATCGGTCAGGGAGGTGTTCGCCTGCGCGATGGTGTGCTCCTCCTCCTCGAGGGCGGAGTAGTAGCGGACATCGCCGGTCACTCGTCCGGCGCCCTTCTCCACGGCGCGGTAGGGCGTCTGGATGAAACCCAGGCGGCTGACGCGCGCATAGGTCGCCAGCGAGGCGATGAGGCCGATGTTCGGACCCTCGGGGGTCTCGATGGGGCAGATGCGGCCGAAGTGCGTGGTGTGCACGTCGCGCACCTCGAAGCCGGCCCGATCGCGGGTGAGGCCCCCGGGCCCGAGGGCCGACAGGCGCCGCTTGTGGGTGACCTCGCTGAGCGGGTTCGTCTGGTCCATGAACTGCGAGAGCTGGCTGGACCCGAAGTACTCCTTGACGACCGCACTGACCGGCTTGGCGTTGATGAGGTCGTGGGGCATCAGGGTCTCGAGCTCCTGGCTCATGGACATGCGCTCCTTGATGGCGCGCTCCATGCGGACCAGCCCGATACGGTACTGGTTCTCCATGAGCTCCCCGACCGCCCGCACGCGGCGGTTGCCGAGGTGGTCGATGTCGTCGATCGTGTAGCCCTGGCGGCCGTTCTTCAGCTCGATGAGGTACTTGACCGTCGAGAGGATGTCCCGCTTGTCGAGGACCTGGTCCTCGTTGACGTCGTCCACCTCGCGGTGGAGCTTGAAGTTCATCTTCACGCGGCCGACCTCGCTCAAGTCGTAGCGGGCCGGGTTGAAGAAGAGGTTGACGAAGTAGGTCTTCGCCTGCTGCACCGTCGAGGGATCGCCGGGGCGGAGGCGGCGGTAGATCTCGAGGATCGCCTCGTCGCCGGTGTCGATCTTGTCGGCCTTGAGCGTATCGCGGAGGTAGGGGCCGGCGGTGAGCGGATCGATGAAGAGGACCTTGATCTCCTCGATGCCGGCCTCGTGGATCTCGGCGAGGGTCTCCAGGCCGATCTCCTCGTTGCAGTCGAAGAGGACCTCACCGGTCTCCATGTTGATGACGTCCTCGGCGAAGACGCGCGTGAGGAGGTCTTCGGGGTCCAGCTCGATCTCGGCGACCCCGGCGTCCTTCAGGCGACGGACCACCGCGCGGCCGAGCTTCTTGCCCTTCTTGACCAGGACGTCCCTGGACTCCGGGTGGAGGATGTTCTGGGTGACCTTCTGGCCCTGGATGAGGTCGTAGTCGATCTGGCGGAACATCCGCTGGTCGGAGGACAGTCGGATGGTCTCTGTATCGTAGAACTCCTGCAGGAGCTCCTCGGCGGTGAACTCGAGGGCCCGGAGGAGCACCGTGGCGTGCATCTTCCGGCGCCGATCGATGCGCACGTAGATGAGGTCCTTGTGGTCGAACTCGAAGTCGAGCCAGGAGCCGCGGTAGGGGATGACCCGCGCCTTGTACAGGAGCTTGCCCGAGGAGTGCGTCTTGCCCTTGTCGTGGCTGAAGAAGACGCCGGGCGAGCGGTGGAGCTGGCTGACGACCACGCGCTCGGTGCCGTTGATGATGAAGGTG
>CAZEHU010000410.1:0-3936 GCA_964511605.1 uncultured Myxococcales bacterium | reverse complement strand
CTGCCCGTCGATCTCCGCCAGCATCGCGCCGGTGGGCGGATCATCGACGCGGATGAAGCAGCAGGCCGCCTCCGCCCCGTCGAAGACGATGTTCTGCACCTCCTCCACGTTGCCTCCGTGGTGGCTGATGGCACCGAGGACACCAGCGAGGACGCCGACCCTATCCTTGTGGCGCACCGCGAGCTGCCAGGTGGCCGGCGAGCGCTCGCAGAGGTTCACGCAGTTGGGCACCTCCCCCGTCTCGCAAAAGGAGCGCACGACACGGACGACTTCCGCGGCCACGGCGTCTTGGGCCTGCTGGGTAGAGGCGCCGATGTGGTGCGTGATGTAGACCCGCGGGTGGGAGCGGAGGGCCGAGTCGACCGCTCCCTGCTTGGTCGCCGGCTCGTCCTCGAAGACATCGAGGCCGACCCAGAGGTTCCGATCCTCGCTCTCGAGGAGCTCGCGGAGCGCCGCCTCGTCCACGATCCCGGCGCGGCTCGTATTGATCAGGACGGCACCCTTCTTCAGGCGCCGGAGCATCGCGGCGTCGAACAGGCCCCGGGTCTCCGCGTTCTGGGCGAGGTGGATCGAGACGATGTCGGCGCTCCCGGCGAGCGCCTCGACGCTCGAGGCCCGCCGCACTCCGAGCTCCTCCGCGCGGGCCTCGTCCAACGAGCGGCTCCACGCGATGACGTCGAGGCCGAAGGAGCGCGCGCGCTCGATGACCGCCTGCCCGATGTTGCCCGTGCCGACGACGCCGAGGGTGCGACCGGCGAGGCCGAGAGAGCGGCTGAAGGTCTTCTTGTTCCACTGCCCGTCGCGGAAGCTCGAGACGTTGCAGGGGATGCGGCGGTCGATGGCCAGGATGAGCCCCATCGTGAGCTCGGCGACGGCCACCGCGTTCCGGCCCGGGCAATTGGCCACGAAGATCCCCCGTCGCGCGGCCTCCGCGACGTCGATCGTATTGACCCCGGCGCCCCCTCGGACCACCAGGGCGAGCCTGGGCGCACCCTCGAAGACCGCGGCGGGGACCTTCGTCGAGCGGACGACCAGCACGTCCGCATCGGAGCACGCCTCCACCAGGGCCTCGCCCTTCAGGGCCGGATCGAAGGAGAGCTCACCCGGCAGGGCACCGAGCCCCTCGATCCCGCTGGCAGCGAGCTTGTCGGCGATGACGATCTTCATGGGACGCTCCTTGCGCCCCGAGGGCGCAGCTCGGAAGAGCCCTGCGCCCCGAGGGCGCAGCTCGAAAGAACCCTGCGCCCAAAGGGCTCAGCTTGGAAGGAGAATTACGGGCTCAGTCGACCCCGTAGAGCTCGGCGCAGGTCCCGCCTGGAGCCTTGACGGCGCCCCAGCCATCCCCGTCGAGCAGGCTCTCGAGGAAGTCGTGGGCCTGCTGGTGCCATGCGCAGATCGGCGACTCGAAGACATCGTGCTCCGCGAGGGGGGTCGAGGGAGGCTGGGGCGCGCTGAACTCGCGGCGGCAGACCGGGCGCAGCACCTGGGCGTGGCAGGACTTGTGGAAGTAGAAGGCCGCCGCCGTGTGGTGGCTGTCGCCGATCACCAGGTTGCCGCTCGCCGGTTCGTTCAACGGCAGGTACTCGACGGTCGACGCCCCGTAGACGCTCTCGTCGAGCGTGAACTCGGCCCCGGACGCGAACTCCGGCAGCGCGTAGGCGTGGTGGAAGCCGAGCTGCGCGGGCGTGTAGAGGGTCTCGTCCCAGGAGTCTCCGCTGGCGATGATCGACTGCTCGGTCTCGTCCTGACGCCAGCGCAGCACATGGGGCGCGTAGGGCATCGAGTCGCCCCGCTCCAGCAGCCACTGGGTCATCGCGAGCATCGGATCCATCCAGGGCGCGGCGATGAGCTCGAAGGCCGGCGTGCCCAGCCCAAGGGTGGGCACCAGGATGCCGGTGGCCAGGGCCGCGTTGGCCGGAGCGACCGTGAGGTTCTCCGTGAGGATGCTCCCGGTGCCGACGCTCGAGATCACGCCGCGGAACTCGTCGCGAGCCGCCATGAGCACCGTGGTGAACGTGGTGCCGAAGCTGAGGCTCTCGTGGAAGACGTTATCGGCGTCGAAGCTCAGCCCCTCCTGCACGCTGCTCCAGTCCCCCTCCTTCACGTAGCGGACTAGGGTATAGGTCTCGGCCGCGATCGAGAGCAGGTTGACCGCCACGATCTCCGGGTCCCCCTCGTACTTGAGGGCAAACAGGCCGCCGACCGTCTCGGTGGCGCCGCCCGCGTCGCCCACGTGATCGGGGACGAAGCCCTCGTCCTCCGCGCTGAGGCCCGTGTAGTCGTTGTAGGTATCCTCGCCCACCGGGACCCGCAGGTCCTCGTCCTCCAGGAACTCCATCGTGGTCCGCCCGGAGTGGAAGCGGAGGTCGAAGCAGATCGTCGCGATCCCGAGCTCGCAGTTCAGATTCGCGAAGGACACGGCGTCGTGGCGCGTGCCTGTGCCGCCGTGCGTGAAGACCGCGACCGGCAGGTCCGAAGGATCGGCGAGGTGATCCTCACAGAGGTAGAGCGTGAAGGGCACCGCCGCCTCGACGGCCCAGGTGGGCTTGCCGTCGACCCACGGGAGCGGCTCCTGCGTGATACCGTCCGCCTTCCAGCCGAGGGCCGGAGCGCGGAAGGTGCCGCCCAGCACGCGGCCGATCTTCTTGTGCAGGCTGCCCCCGGCGTAGGGCTCGCCCGTGCCGTCGAGGACCCCCGCGTCGGCGCGCGAGCCCTCGCCCCACTTGCCGGGGTTGTCGACCCACGCGCCCGTGGGGATCCCGAAGAAGGCGTCCAGCGCCTCCTGCCCCTCGACGGGCTCGGCCATCAGCCAGCTCTCCCCCTCCGACTCCCAGCGCAGCCCGCGGGTCGGTGGGGTCAGCGCGAAGCCGTCGATGGCGTCGAAGAGGGCCTCGGCCCGCTCGATCTCGGACGCGGTCGTGAAGACCGTGCCCACCACGTACACGTCGTCGGTGCCGGCGAGGTAGTCACGCAGGCCCGCATAGGCGGCGCGCGCCTCGCCCTCCCCCTCGTCGGCGAGGAGCTCCAGCCAGCCCGCCGGCGCCTCGATGGTGCGCCCATCGTCCATCTTCACCCCGTCGGCGACGAGGAGCGCGTAGGTGGCTCCGGGGGCGAGCCAGTGCCCATAGGCCGGCGCAAAGCTCAGCGCGCCCAGGGTCGGGTTGAAGACCGAGCGCGCCGGCACCTGCCGTCCCTCGTCCGGCCCGGCCAGGGAGACGAACCACCCCTGGCCCTCGAAGCTGGCCATATCCGGCGCCGCGCCAGGGAACATCACCACGGACCCGGTCACCCCGAAGGCGGTGCGCGCCGCGATGTAGCCGTCGTAGTTGGCGAGGAGGTGCTCGCGGCCCATGTCCTTCCAGTGGACATCGTCTCCGAGGGGGGCGAGGTCGATGTGCCCCTCACCGTCCCTGAGCAGGTCATTAGGAAAGGGAGCCTCGCTGATGGTCTGTCCCCGCTCGAGGGCGTAGGGGAAGAAAGCATCGGGATCGATGGGCTCCGGCGCGGGCTCCGGCACGTCGCCCGTGGGCTCCTCGATATCCTCCGCGGGCCCGGGCTCGGGCTCGGTGCCGTCGCCGGCCCCCTCGGGCTCCACGCCGTCGGGCTGCGCGGCAGGCTCGGCGTCCGCTCCGCCATCGGGTTCAGCCAGAGCGTCCGGTTCGGCGCTGGGCTCCCCATCCCCGCCCCCGCCCCCGCCGCATGCGACGAGGCTGCCAGCGCCGGCGAGGAGGCCCGAGGTGAGGAGCGAGAAGAGGGTGAGTCGGGTGCGCATCTCAGATCTCCAGGACGCTGACGGTGGGGGTGATGCGATCGTCGTCCTGGGTTGCATCCCAGACGAGCAGCACAGGGTGGCCGGGCTCCGCGAGGCCGAGCTCGAGCACGGCGCGGCGCACGGCAGCCGGGGGATCATCGAGCGCGTCCGGGCTCACCTCGACC
>CAZEHU010000409.1:0-3941 GCA_964511605.1 uncultured Myxococcales bacterium | reverse complement strand
CAAGCCGCCGCCGGGCCGCCTCGTCGCCGCCGGCGACCGGCCCCGTCTCGAGAACGGCCGCAGCCGCACCCAGCGCCAGCACCCGCACGACACCGAGCCGCGGGGCCTCCGCGCTCGCGCCCACCCGCCGGGATCCCGCCTTCGTCGATCTGCTCCTCGATCGCCTCGCCGACGCGCGCCCCGCCGCGATTCGTCACTCCGCGCCGGTGGACGAGGAGGCGGCCATCCGCCGGCGTGCCCAGTCCGGGCGCCGCGGTCCGACGAGGCTGTAGGGCTCGATGCTCCCCTCCTCCACCAGGGGCGGATCGCGTACCGCCTCGTCGTCGACGCGCCGGCCTGCGGCGCGCAGCGGCGCGGCCCTCGCGGCGGGCCTCCTCGTGCTGCTCTCCTGGGCGCCGAGCGCCGGGGCCCAGAGCCCGGCCGCCGGTGGGATCCCTGCTCCGGTGCTGGCCCCGGCCGCCCCGCTCGCGCCCACCTCCCCGGCGCTCGTCGCTGAGCCGCCCGGGGCTTCGCTCGACGCCGGCTCGGGTCTGCACGTCTCCGTCGAGGGCGCGGACGTGGGCTGGGTCACGGGCGTGAAGATCCTGCTCCTGCTCGCGGCGCTCGCTTTCGCGCCGGCCATCGTGCTCTCGATGACCTCCTTCACCCGCATCGTCGTGGTGCTGGCGCTGCTCCGGCAGGCGGTGGGCGTCGTGCAGCTCCCACCGGGACGCGTCCTCATCGGGCTCGCCCTCTTCCTGACGCTCTTCACCATGTCCCCGGTCCTCTCGGCGATAAACCAGAGCGCGCTCGAGCCCTACCAGGCGGGTCAGCTCACCGAGGAGGAGGCTCTGTCGAGCGCCATGGAGCCCATGCGGGACTTCATGCTCCGCCACACCCGCGAGGACGATCTCGGGCTCTTCCTGCACGTGATGAACGCGCCCCGTCCAGCGCGCGCCGCGGACGTGCCCTCCATCGCCATCGTGCCTGCCTTCATGCTCTCGGAGCTGAAGACGGCCTTCCAGATCGGGGCCCTGCTCTTCATCCCTTTCCTGGTCATCGATCTCGTCGTCGCGAGCGTGCTGATGTCGATGGGCATGATGATGCTGCCGCCGGCGACCATCTCGCTGCCGCTCAAGCTCATCGTCTTCGTGGTGGTCGACGGCTGGGGCCTGGTGGTCCACAGCCTCGCTTCGAGCTTCGGAGCCTAGCGTGGACGCCGCGAGCATCGGAGATCTCCTCCAGCTTGCCCTCGGCACCGCCTTCGACCTGGCGGCGCCGATGCTCTTCGCCGGCCTCATCGTCGGCTTCGGCATCTCGATCGTGCAGGCGGCGACCCAGATCCAGGAGGTCACCCTCGTCTTCATCCCCAAGATGATGGCCGTGGGCGTGACCATGTGGCTCTGGGGTCCCTCCATGTACGAGAACCTCCTCCGCCTCGTGCGGGAGGTCACCGTCCACATCTCCCAGGTCTCCCAGCTAGGGGGGTTCTAGGGTGGCCGCGAGCGCACCCGCGAACCCGGGCCTGATGGCCGGGATGGCCCGCCGGGATCTGCTGATGCCCCTCATCCTGGTGGGCATCCTCGGGCTCATGGTGGTGCCGCTGCCCACGGTCGTCCTCGACGTCCTCTTGGCCGTGAACATCTCGGTGGGCGTGGTCATCCTCCTGACCGCCATCCAGGTCCAGCGCCCTCTGGACTTCTCGGTCTTCCCTTCCCTGCTCCTCGTCACGACCCTCTTCCGCCTCGCGCTCAACGTCTCCACCACGCGCCTCATCCTGCTGGACGGCGACAAGGGCACCGAGGCCTCGGGCCAGATCGTCGAGACCTTCGGCCTCTTCGTGGTCGGCGGCAGCTACGTGGTCGGCATCGTCATCTTCCTCATCCTCACGCTGATCAACTTCATCGTGATCACGCGCGGCTCGGGCCGCATCGCCGAGGTGAGCGCTCGCTTCACCCTCGATGCCCTGCCCGGCAAGCAGATGAGCATCGACAGCGATCTCGCCGCGGGCCTCGTCGATCAGGCCACCGCTCGGCGTCGCCGGGACGAGCTGGCGCGCGAGACCGACTTCTACGGCGCGATGGACGGCGCCAGCCGCTTCGTCCGAGGCGACGCCATCGCCGGCATCGTCATCACCGCGATCAACATCGTGGGCGGCCTCGTCATCGGCACCCTGCAGATGGACCTCACCCTCGCCGACGCGGCGACCACCTATACGGTGCTGACGATCGGCGACGGCCTCGTGAGCCAGATCCCGGCGATCCTCATCTCCACCGCAGCCGGTGTGGTGGTGACGCGCGCCGCCGACGACTCCGACCTCGGCCGCCAGGTGGTCAAGCAGCTCCTCCGCCAGAAGAAGGTCCTGATGGCGGCGGCCCTCATCGTGGCGGCCTTCGCCCTCATCCCCGGCATGCCCACGGTGACGGTCCTGGGGATCGCCGGCGCCCTGGCATGGACCGCCCAGCGGGCCTTCGCGATGCCCGAGGACGAGGACGAGGGTGCGGCCCCAGGCGCCACCCCCGGCGCGCCTGGCACCACGCCTCGCCCGGGCACCCCGGGTGGCGAAGGGGAGATCGAGCGCCTCCTCCCTGTGGAGACCCTCGAGCTCGAGGTGGGCTACGGCCTGGTCCCCCTCGTGGACTCGCGCGAGGGCGGGGAGGTGATCCGCCGCATCAACCGCCTGCGCCAGAATTTCGCACGCGACCTCGGCATCATCCTCCCGCCGGTCCACATCAAGGACAACCTCGAGCTGGCGCCGGGCGAGTACCGCCTGCTGGTCCACACCGTCGAGGAGGCGCGCGGCACGGTGATGCCCGATCGCCTGCTGGCGATGGACCCCGGGGACGCCCGCGAGCGCCTCGAGGGCATCGAGACCACCGAGCCCGCCTTCGGCCTGCCCGCCCTCTGGATCCGCGCCCGGGACCGCGCCCGCGCGGAGATCGCAGGCTATACGGTCGTCGAGCCCGCCGCCGTGATCATCACGCACCTCTCCGAGGTTCTCCAGCGGGAGGCCCACAAGCTGATCGGCCGCGAGGAGCTCCAGCAGCTCCTGGACGTGGTCGCGCGGCGTCGGCCACGCGTGGTCGACGAGCTGGTCCCCGCCGTGCTCACCCACGCCGAGGTCCTCGCGGTCCTGCGCATGCTCCTCCGCGAGCGGGTCAGCATCCGCGACCTGGGCAGCGTCCTCGAGGCCCTCAGCGAGGCCAGCCGCTACGGCAAGGCCATCCCCTTCCTCACCGATCAGGTCCGCCAGCGCCTCGGGCCCGCCATCGTGCAGAGCCTGCTCAGCCCGGACAACAAGCTCCACGTCGCGCTCCTCGCGGCCCAGACCGAGGACCTCTTGCGAGGCGCCGTGGTGCGCAACGAGGCGGACGTGAACCTGGCCCCCGATCTCGGCACGGCCCAGGCGCTCCTCGCCCAGCTCCAGGAGGCGACCGCCCGCCTGCACGACCTCGGCTATGCCGCGGTGATCCTGGCGCCGGCGGATCTGCGCTTTCCCCTGTGGCGCTTTGCCAATCGCTTCCTGAGCCAGGTCCAGGTCCTCGCCCAGGCCGAGCTGCCGCCCCGCATCGAGGTGGCCACCGAGCATACGATCCGCGTGTCCCGCGCTCGCAGCTCCGCCCAACGGGCGGCAGCCGAGTAGGCGGGGAGGAGAAGAGCCATGAGCGTCGTCCATACCTTCGAGGCCCCGACCATTCGTGAGGCCATGCGCCGCGTGCAGGCCGAGCTGGGCGAAGACGCCGTCGTGGTGGGCACCCGCCCCATCCGGGAGGCCCGCCGCCCCACCCCGGCGCGCTACGAGGTCCGGGCGACCACCATCCGGCCCCGCCCCCGCCGCGTCGAGGCCGAGATCCTGGAGCTCGATCCACTGCTATCGCCCCAGCTCTCGCGCCCAATCCGCGGCGCCTCCCCGGAGCTGACCCCGACCCATGCGCCCCCCCGCCCCCCCCCCCCCCCCCCCG
>CAZEHU010000408.1:0-3941 GCA_964511605.1 uncultured Myxococcales bacterium | reverse complement strand
GTGGAGCTCGGGGCCTCGGTCCACGAGCAGGACAGCGCGCTCGGAGAGCGAGCGCGCCGCCAGCTAGAAGGCTACGCGGCGGGCCGGATCAAGGCGTTCCAGCTCCCTGTCGACCTCGAGGGCACCCCCTTCCAGCTCCACGTCTGGGATGCGCTCCTGCACATCCCCTGGGGCGAGACCCGCAGCTATGGCCAGGTGGCGCGCGCCATCGGGCGCCCCCGCTCCACCCGCGCTGTGGCCCAGGCCTGTGGTCGGAATCCACTGCCGATCATCGTGCCCTGCCATCGCGTGGTGGCCTCGGACGGTGGGCTCGGCGGCTTCACCTCGGGCATCGCCCGCAAGCGGGTGCTGCTGGGCCTCGAGCGTGGCCAAGAGCCGGAGCTGCCCCTCTTCTCCAGCGCAGACGAGCGCCAGGCCCGGGGGGCCCGCCAGGCGCGGGAGTGGGAGGTGCACGACCTGTTGCCGCCGCCGCTCGCGGCTTGGCTCGAGCTCGATCCGGCCCATCGCTCCCCGACCGAGCGCTCGAGCGAGGAGTGGGTCGAAGCAGCGCTCGAGGCGGTGGGCCTCACGGCGGCCCCGACCCTGGCGGCGTGGATCGTCGAGCAGGCCGAGCCGGAGCTGGCCGCGGGGTTCGAGGACGTCGTCCTGCTCCTGCTTCGCCGTGCCGCCGTCGCGGCGGGCAGCGCTCAGGCCCCGGTCGCGCTCCTCTCCGAGGCCCTCGAGACCGCCGCGCGGGAGTCCGCCGAGGTCTTCCACCGCACCGCCTGGGCGGTCTTGAGGATCGAGCGCCTGTCTCGCGCAGCCGCCGCACGCATGGAGGCGGTCCTGCAGGAGGTCCTCGAGGGACGCCTGCTGCCTCCGGACCTGCCCAAGGTCGCGCGCGAGGAGGCCGTCGACCTCTATCTCGAGCTCCGGCGTCGCGCGGGCACAGATACCTGGGCGGCCCACCGGCTGGACGATCCCAGCTCCGTGCTGGCCGACCACGGGCTGTGGCGGGAGGCCGCCACGGCTGCCGAGGCTTTGCTGGCCCGCGGCGAGGGCGAGCGCGCCGTGCTGCTCGAGCGCCTCGTCGACGCCTACGAGCACATCGGGGATCTGAGAGAGGCCCACGCGCGGCTGATCTCGCTGGTCGCGGAGTGCACACCGGCCGAGGCCGAGCGCTTCGTCCACCGCCTCGACCGCCTCGAGGAGAAGCTGGACGAGGGTGGACCATGAGCGTGCGGGGGCAGGATGCGACCGCTCTCTGCTTTCTCCTGGCCGCTTGTGGTCCGATGCCGGGGTACGAGTCAGCGAAGGACCAGGAAGCGAAGAAGACCGCCGCGACCCGCGGCGATGATCGCTACGCCAGGGAGTCGGAGGGGCCCTCGAGCGAGACCGCCCCGCCCTCCCCCTCCGGGGGCTCCATCTGGTTCGTCGAGACCGGGGATCGGATGAGCTACTACGTGGTGGACGGCGATCGACGCCTCTGCTTCTTCCGGCACCGGGAGGCGATGACCCAGGTGGACTGCCGGGACGTGGTGCCTGCGGGGGGCGAGCGCGAGGTCTCCCCCGGGAGCGAGGAGCCCACCAGGGAGGAGGTGGACGAGCCCAGATCACCCTTCGACGAGACCGTAGCTTTCGCCAAGGCGTACGCGGAGGTGCTGTGCTCGGCGCGTGCCGGCCAGGCCCCCGCGCCAGGCAGCGCGGCCGAGCGGCACGGCCTGAGCCTCGAGCGCTACGCCGAGATCGAGGTCCGCATCCGAAAGGACCCCAAGGCATGGCGGTCGCTCAGGACGCGAGCGGCAGCGAGCTGCGGTGGTGGCGAGGAGGCCGGAGGCGGCGACGCCGCTCCCGTCGAGGAGCAGGCAGCGCCCTGAGGGACGCAGGGGGACTCCGTCAGGACCGCCTGTCGCCGTCCTCCCGCGGGCTTCCGCCGCGAAGCTCGTCGTACTTCTCGGCGCGGCCGCGAGCGAGCTCGACGGGGTAGCGCTGATCGTTGGAGCGGATCTTCGCCTCGGTGGCCGCAGCCAGGTCGACATCGAGGCGGTTGGCGAGGTTGATGAGGCAGATCAGCACGTCCGCCATCTCCTCGACGACCCGCCCGGGCTCGGCGGCCTCGCCCTCGGCCTTCCAGAGCCAGCGCTCGAGGAGCTCGGCGGACTCGATGGCCACCGCCATGGCGAGATCCTTGGGCCGGTGATAGGGGCCCCACTCGCGATCCTCGTTGAACGCCGTGAGGCGTGCGCGGATCTGGGCAAGCGTGGTGTGCGCGTCGCTCCAGGGCGCGGGGAGCTGGTGATCAGCCATCGCTCGGCGCCTGCTCGCGACGAGCGGGACCGCCGCGCTGCCGCCGGAGCTCGATGATGTGCTCCTCGCGCCCCCGGCCACCCTTGGGAGGCCCGCCACCGCCGCGCTCGCGCTTCCGGGAGGGACCGTGGATCCGGCGGCCCTGGCTGGCGGTGGCGTGCACGACGAAGCCGGCGCCCTGCGCCGCACGCTCGACGAGAGGGAGGACCTCGATGGTGCCCTCCTCGTGCTCCCCATCGCCGATCACGAGGAAGATCAGCCCCTCGGGACCGAGGGCCTCGGACCAGGTCCCCATGCAGGCCTCCAGATCCTCCGCGAAGCGCCAGGCGGCGCTCATCCAGCCGCGCCGCTTCACGTCGCGCCGGGCGCCGATCTCGTAGCGGGCCGCGTCGCGTGAGTCGAAGCCGAGGGCGGCATAGCGCCGGCGGTGGTGGGCCACGTAGTCGTAGACTCCGGGATAAGGCGGCGAGGTGAGCACCGCGTCGATCTTGCCTCGGAGGTTCGGCTCGAAGCGGCGTGCATCAGCGAGCCCGAGGCGAGGCTTGATGCCGCGGACGCCGGCCTCCTCCGAGAGCCAACAGAGGCTCTCGACGTGCTCCTGGACCCTGGCGACGAACCACTGCTCCACACGACCCTTGGGCACCCAGCGGTGGTCGCGGTCGTGGGTGGGCACCGAATCGGAGAGCTGGCGGGAGGCCTTGACCAGGACCGACGAGAGGCAAGCGCGCAGCATCCGCCCGAGGCCGCGGTCCTCCTCGGCGCCCACGGCACGGGCGAGGGCGAAGACCTCCCCGAGGGCGGGCGGGTCGTACCAACGCCCCTCGGCCTCGCGGAAGGTCTTCGAGGGCTCGAGGCCCTCCTCGCGGAGCTCACGAGCGAGGGTGACGGAGCGGCCGGCCGCCGCGACGAGCGCGCTTCGACGGCGCGCGCCCCAGAGGCGAGTGCGGGCCCACGCGACCTCGAGGGCGATCGGGTTGATGTCGCGGCCGTAGACGGGGCGGTGGGCGCGCATGCACTCCACCGGCACGGTGCCGCCGCCCATGAAGGGATCGAGGATCGCACCCTCGCCTCCCGCAGCGAGCGCGAGGAGGCGCTCGGCGGTCGTGGGATGCATGCGGGCCGGCCAGGCGTGGAAACGGTGGGGGCCGCGCCGGGGATCGTCCCCCTTGGCCGGGTTCAGGGCGTGGGAGAGGCGGCGGGCCCGCGAGGGGTCGCCGCCGAGGCGCGTCGGCCCGGACTGCGGCCCCACGGAGGACAGAGCGCGGCGCCGGGGGCCGCGATCGCCGCCCTTGGAGTCCTTGGGGGAGGCCACGAGGCGCTCAGCGGCCCGTACGGCAGAGCCAGCTCTCGAGGCGATCGAGGAGATCGGCGGGCAGCTCCTCGGCCGCGAGGGTGAGCTGGACCCGCGTACCCCCGAGGCCAGGCTCGAGCTCGAGGGCGAGGCGGAGTCCCTCGCCGACGATCTCGAGGGAGCCGGGGGGATCGAAGCGCTCGAAGGTCCCTTCGCAGAGGCCCTCGGGGCGCTCGAGGCGCCAGAGCCCGCCCGGCCGGCGCTCGACGATCGCGGCCTTGACCCCGAGCCAGCGGGAGAGCTGCTGGGGCTCGAGCAGCGCCTCGAAGAGGGTCTCGAGGGGGACGTGCACGAAGCGCTCGAT
>CAZEHU010000407.1:0-3941 GCA_964511605.1 uncultured Myxococcales bacterium | reverse complement strand
ATGAGCCCGACGAGCTACCTGACTGCTCCACCCCGCAACAGGGTCGGACGCGGATACTGGGCACGACGGCGGGGGGTGTCAACCCCTTTGTGGGCGCGGTTCTTGCGTGCCCTGCGAGCGCCTGCCCGAGCTGCCCGGGAGCGCTCGGCACAGCGCCCCTGGGTCACCCTCGGCTCCCCTCCTCTCGGCTCCCCTCCTCAGGGAGATGCTGGAGCCCCGCGATGGCCCTGCGGACCGCCGCCGGCAGGGGCACCTTCTGGTTGTCGGTGTAGTCGAAGCAGACCACCAGGCCGGTGCCGGTGGCGGCGATGGCGTCGTGGGTGTGGGAGTAGAGCGCATAGTGCATCAGGAAGCGGTCGGCGGCCGGATCCGGGTCGAGGGCGGGGATGGAGGCCGCGGTGACGAGATAGTCCGGGTAGACCAGCGGTCGGCGGAAGCGGCAGGAGGTCTCCGCCAGGATAGGGCCGATGGCGTGCGGCGCCTCGCCCCGGCGCGGCATGGCCCAGTCGAAGTGCTGGAAGTACGCGATGCGCGCCGTCTCGAAGTACTTGAAGTAGACCGCGTTGTTCACATGGCCGAAGGCATCCATGTCCCCCCACGCCACCTCGAGCGGCACGCGGATAGGGAAGGCCTCGAGGCCGGGGGGGATCTGCGGCTCTAGGCTCATCGCGCTCCAGACTCCGGGCGGCTTGGCTCCCCGAGGCAGGTGCCGTCCTCGAGGAGCGCTGGGATCACCCGCGGGTCATCCACCGATTCGAGCGCACGGTCAAGGTCGCGAAGGGCTGGACCCACGGCAGCGCCACCACGGCGAACCAAGCGTATGCCACAGCCCAGAGGCTCGCCCACGAGCGCTCCGAGCGCGTGTAGAGGCCTGCGTAGATCAGCGCGACCCCGGTCGTCAGCGCCAGGCCGCCCAGGAGAGCAGGCAGCCACGCCGCGGGATGCAGCGCCAGGGCCACCACCGCCAGGGGCGCCCCGAGGGCCCGCGTGAAGACGCTCACCGGCTGGAGCACCGCGTCCACGAGCATCAACGTCGCTTCGAAGGGGGGAAGCCCCGGCGGCCGCTCGAGCGCGCGCCGCGGAGCGAAGGCCAGCGCGCGCAGCCCCTCCCGTGTCGCCGAGCGACCCCAGCGGATGTACATGCGGCACAAGCGGCCGTAGCTCGAAGGGACCAGCGTCCGCACCACCGCGGTCGCCTGGTAGGCGGTCCTCCAGCCGAGGTCGAGGACCAGGTTCGTCATGGCGTGATCGTCGCCATTGGTGCAGCGAGCACCGAGGAAGCGCTGATCTCGCCAGGCCTCGAGGTGCGGAGCGATCACCTCTCGCCGGTACGCCTGCAGCGCCCCCGGGCAGCACCAGAGGGTGCCCAGCTCGGACTGGTAGGCCCGCACGAAGTCGAAGCCCAGCCGGTAGCGCACCGCCAGCATCCGCGTCAGCAGGGTGGTCCGCCGGTTGTCGACGTCCACGCGCCCAGCGACCCCGGCGATGCCGGCATCGCGCGTGAGCGGCGAGACCAGCGCCCGCAGGCTCCCCCGCTCCACCACCGAGTCGCTGTCCAGCGTGGCGACCACCTCGCTCCCCGCTCGCTCCAACCCCTCGTAGAGCGCGTGCCGCTTGCCCCGGTTGGCCGGCAGGTGGAGCGCGGTCACCCGCTCCGGCCAGCGCGCCGCTGCCTGATCGAGCCAGCGCCCCGTGTCATCTCTCGACCCATCGTTGACCGCCACGACCCGGAGGCGCTCCGCAGGGTAGTCGCTCGCCAGCACACTCTCGATGGCTCCGAGCACCCGCCGCCCCTCGTCGAAGGCGGGGATGATCACCGTCAGCCCAGGCAGCGCCTCGTCCAGCGCGACCTCGCTCGGCCGATAGCGCCACCACAGCCACAGCCGACACAGCCCCACGCAGCCGAGCGCGATCAGGACCGTGGTGGCGAAGGCAGACATGCGGAGGGGTTCCAGGGGGGGCAAGGGAGCGCCGAAGTGGCGGAGTTCCGTGCGTCACGACGCACTCGGGGTGAGGATCTTCACATGGATCGCCTCTATCAAGAACGAATGGCCCGACTCGTGCTCGATCGCCTCCTCGACTCGGGGGGCCTGCGCAGCGTCGCGAGCCAACGGGCGCTCAGCCTTCGTATGCACTACCTGCCGCCCCACATCCGCCTCGAGGTCCCGGCCGAGGAGGACTGGCTGCCCCTCCTCGATCCCATGCGCCAGGAGCGCGCCGCCGCGGGCTTGCGCGAGGCCATCCTCCGCGTCGTCGATCACGAGGAGCGGGATCACTGGGTGGTGGTCGACCCCGTCCTGGTCCTCGACATCGATCTCCGCGAGGGCACCCGCCGCCCCCGCGTCCTGCCCGTCTACGAGCCCGACCTCGCCCCCGCGATCCCGGGCGCCGGCTCCGACCTCGGTGAGCCCCGCCTCCGCTTGCTCCACGATGCCGCCGCTCACCTCCTCCGCGAGCGCCAGGGCATGATGACCGTCGACCTCGGCGCCCGCGCCCCCCGCCTCGTCGTCTTCGAGGCACCCCGAGACAGCGGCGCCGTCGCCTGGCTCTACGCCACCGGGCCCGTCGACCTCTGGGAGGAGACGAAGACCCGCCGCATCCGGCCCCGAACCCGCATCCCCGTGGACCGGGATCTGGGACTCACGATCCTCGCGCCCTGGTACCAGCCCTGGGCACGCTCGGTCCGGGTCGACGTCGAGGTCCTCGGCCTCGCCCGCACCGGACGCCCCGCCCTCGTCCTGCGCTCGAGCCGCGGAGAGACCGTGCGCTGGCAGCGCGGGCGCGATCCCCGCCAGGAGGTCGGCCCTGAGCTCGTCCTCCACGCTGGGGAGCGCGACCTCATCGAGGTCCATAACCATGGCCGCGACCCCGCCTTCGTGCGCTGGTTCGACGAACGCCCGCTCCTCGTCCCGCCGGGGGATCATGTGGCGCTGCAGGGCGCCCACCTCCGGGCCCTCGAGACCCCTGGAGGGGTGCGCTGGACCGCGGAGCTGGAGCGCGGCGGCAGCGCTCCGCCCCCCCGCCTCCTCAGGGTGGTCGCCGAGTCGGAGGGGAGCCAGGCGCCCGCTGGCCGCGGCCTCCGGGGGCAGAGTGAGAGCGCCCCCTCCCTCTTCGGCTTCGAGCAGGCCTCCGCCACCCTCCACCAGGAGGCGGTGGTGCTCTCGCGCCACGAGGGCGACGAGCTCCGCGTCGCTGTGCAGGACAGCGCCCAAGCCGGTCCCATCGCCCAGCTCGCCCTCGACGACGCCCCCGGCCTCAAGGTGCGCCAGGCGGACCGAGGGGGAGCAGCCGGCGATGTCGCCGCGTGGCGCCACGTCACCGACGTCCGCCCCCTCGAGCCCACCCGCTGCCGCCTCGAGGCCGTCGGACAACCCACGCTGATCCTCGAGGCGCCCCGCGCCGCCGGCCGCTTGACCACGGATCCCGCCGATCGCCTCGCCCTGGGCTCCTGGCGGCTCCGCCTCGCCCCGGACGGCCTCGAGGCTCGCTCTGGCGACGACACCCCCCTCGTCCTCGATGGCCAGACCTTCGTCGGCTCCGCGAACGTACCGCGCCGCGACCAGCACCGCTTCGGAGCCGGGGGCGGCGTCTACACCCTGACGCGCGACTGATCGCGGGTGCTCGAACCCCACGCCGCGTTCCTCGCCGCCGAGCTGCTGGCCGCGGGCCTGGGCCTCGGCGCGGTGGTGACGGCGTGGGTGCGCTCCGGCCCGGCTGGCATCACCACCCGCGCCCTGGCTTGCCTCGCGGCCCTGTCGGGAGGCCTCGCCCTGTCCGTCGCCGCCCCGGCGGTGCCCGGTATCCCGCAGAGCGCCTGGGGCCTGGACGCGGCCACCGTCGTCGCCTCCTCCGACCTGGCCCTCGCCCACGCCGGCGCCGTGATCTCCTGGACCGACGCGGAGCCCCGGGTCGCAGCAGCCCTCGCCCTCGCCGGCGTCATG
>CAZEHU010000406.1:0-3945 GCA_964511605.1 uncultured Myxococcales bacterium | reverse complement strand
AGCGGGCACGGCGGCGAGGGCGCGCGCCAGCACGGATACCGGGGCGCCGTGGGAGCGCCACAGGGCGCCGGCCAGGGCGTGGCGCGCCTCGGCGGTGCCGATGCGGCCGAGGGCCCAGGCGGCAGCCCTCGACTCGTGGGGGGTGGTGGCGGCGAGGCGGCCGCCGAGCACGGTGACGGAGCGCTCGTCGGCGATCCGTCCCAGGGCCCAGGCCGCCGCCAGGCGGACCTTCGAGTTGGGATCCTGGACCCGCTTGGACAGGGCCTTCGCAGCCTCCCGCCCGCCGGACATGCCGAGGGCCAGGCAGGTGATGACCCGCACATCCGTCGGGGTCTCACCGAGGGCCGGGGTGAGGTGGGGGGTGGCCTCGGGGGAGCCGGTGAGGCCGAGGGCCCAGATCGCGAATTTCCTGGCCTCGCCGTTCTGGCGCTCGAGCAGGGAGGCCAGGGCCTCGATGGCTGATCCCGAGCCGATGCCGCCCAGGGCCGCGAGGGCGCGCAGGCGGGTCTTGGCGTCCGTGGCGCGGGCGAGGCGGAGGAGGGCGGGTACGGCGCCGGGCGGTCGGGTGAGCTCGAGCACCCCGAGGGCGCGGGTGCGCAGGGCGACATCCTGCTCCTGGACAGCCGCGAGCAGGGGGTCGAGGGCTCGCTCACCGAGAGACCTCAGCTCTTCGCGGCGCGCGCCGGCGCCGGCCTCGGACCAGCGCACATCCCGTGCGAGCCCGCCATAGGTGTCGATGAGCAGCTTGAGGTACACGGGCGCACGCGCGCCCTTGGCAGCGGCGAGGGGCCGGAGCGCAGTCTCCACATTCTCCAGGCGTCCAGAGGCAGTGGCCACCTGCAAGAGGCGACGACCGGCCTTGTGGACCTCGGCCGGATCGGAGGCATCCCGCACGATCTCGATGAGGATCTGCTCCTCCCGGACGAGCTGGCCGAGGTCTCGGTACAGGGAAGCGAGGCGGAAGCGGGTGGAGGTATTGCGGGGATCGAGCACGAGGCTCTGGCGCCAGGCCTCGGCGGCCTCCGCAAGGCGGTGCATGCGGTGGAAGAGCTCCCCGACCCTGGCGTGGGCCGCGGGGTCCGCGGGGTTCAGGCTCACGACGCGGCGCGTGTAGTCGAGGGCCTGGGCGTCGTCTCCGAGGGCGAGCGAGAGATCGGCCGCCCGGTGGTAGTACTCGTAGGCGTTGCGGGGGTGCGCGGCCGCGAGCCGCCCCAAGACCTCGATGGCCTCCTCGAGCTTGGACCGCCGCGCGTAGACCGCCTCGAGGCCAAGGAGCGCCTCGACGCTCTCGGGCTCGAGGCGCTCGAGGCGCTCGAGCACACGCTCGGCGTCGTCGAGGCGCTGGGAGCGGAGGAAGGCCGCCGCGAGCGTGTACCCCGCGTCGAGGTCTGGAGGGGTGGCCGCGAAGGCGGCCTCGAGGCGAGCGAGCTCCTCGCTGAGCCGGCCGGTCCGCTCCCAGAGATCGATGACGTGTCGGCGGGCCTCCGCGGCCGTGGCGCGTCCGCGAGGATCCGTGGAGCGGCCTGCGGTGCGGGCGATGCGAACCCAGGCCTCGAGGCCCTCCTCGAGGCGATGCTGGCGCTCGAGCCAGCGGGCATGAGCACGCGCATAGCGGGCATTGGCCGGGGCCGCGTCGATCGCCTGCTCGAAGGCCCGGGAGGCCTCGGCGTCGAGACCGTGGTCGGCGTAGACCTCCGCGAGGAGGAAGTGCCCCTCGCCGGGTTGATCCCCCATCGAGAGCAGCTTCTTCCAGGTGCTGAGCGCCCGCGCGCGCTCGCCGGAGGTCCAGTAGTACTCCCCCAAGCTGACCACGTGGCTCTCCTCCCGGGGCTCGAGGCGACGGAGGATCTGGTACTCGCGCTCGATGCGCGGGCGCTCGGAGTCCCCGCCGTGGCGCAGGGTGAGGTCGAGGACCTCCAGGTGCACACCGGGGTCGTGGGGATAGCGGCGCGAGATGCGGGACAGGGCCTTGAAGCCCTCGCGCTGCTGGTTTCGCTGGAGGTAGAGCTTGGCCAGGCGGAGCTGATGTCGGGGCTCGTTGGAGGCGGCCTTGATCAGGGCCTCGTAGGCCTCGATCAGGGGCTCCTCATCGGGCGCTCGCTCTAGGATCGCGATGATGCGCTCGTGGGTCTCGACGTCCGAGGGCTCGAGCCGCAGCACGGCTCGGAAGAGCTCGAGGGCGCGCCCGTCATGGCCCACCTCCTCGTACAGGCCCGCCACCACGACGCGGAGCGAGGGGTTGCGCTTCATCTGCGGCTCGAGCTCGTCGATCAGCTCCCTCAAGGCATCCCGGCGCCGGTGGATGCCGATGAGGCCCTGCAGGAAGGCCGGTCGGGCCCAGTGCCCGACCGGGGTGCCCTCGATGGCGGTGCGCCACGTGGCCTCCGCGTCCTCGAGGCGGCCGAGCTGCTCTTGGAGCTCGGCGGTGTGGCGCCATGCCACCACCTCGTGCTTGCGCTGGCCCTTGACGCGCGCGAGGACGGCGATCCAGGCGGCAAGCGCGGGCTCCTGGTGTCCGTGCCGCGCCAGGGTGGCGGCGTGTTCCATGCGCAAGAAGACGTTGCCGGAATCCGTGGCGGCGAGGGTCTCGAACCAGGCCTGGGCGCGCCCGAGCTGATCGGCCTCGAGGGCGCACTGGATCGCCCCCTCGAGCACCTCCTGCTCGGCATCCCTGGACCGGGCCCGCTCGTGGGCCGTGAGATAGGCCGCATGAGCCTCCTCCCAGCGCTGCGCGCGCCGGTGCAGCCGCGCGAGGGCGAGGTGGGGGCCATGGGTCCGGGGGTCGAGCTCCGCGGCCTTCTCGTAGGCCTGCGCGGCCTCGCCATCACGGTCGGCGGCACGGTACAGGTGCCCGAGCACCACTTGGAGGCGGGCATCCTTCGGCCTCTTGGCCGCCTCGGACCTCCAGCGCTCCACGAGGCCCTTGAGGCCCCCTACGGCGTGGGAGACCTCCAGGAGGCGGCGCAGCGCGTAGGGTTGGTAGGGATCGGAGGCCAGCATCTTGCCGTAGGTCTCCGCCAAGCGAGCATCGCGAGCGCGATCGGCCTCCGCGGCCTTGTCCATGACGGGCGGCGACCGAGGCCCCCTGGCGAGCGCCGCGGGCGGGGCGAGCGCGAGGAGGGAGATCAGGGCCGGGAGGAGGAGCGAACGCACCACTCCCCGATGTTCCAGGCGGGGGCGGGTGGGGTCAACGTCGTGGGGTCGGCCGCCGCTCGCGGCGGCGCCGCGGCTGCGATGGTCCACCGGGCCGGGATGCACTAGTCTCGGAGCCGGCATGGAATTCCAGGACACCCTCTTCCCCTACGAGCTCCTGGCGCTCTTGGATGAGCTCCACGGGGTCGGCTTCAGCGGCACGATCGGGCTGCACGGGGCGGAGGGTCGCACGATGATCTACCTGTCCGAGGGTTGGATCCGCTACGCCACGACCACCGATGTGGCCGGTTCATTCCCGGCCTACCTCCTGACCGAGGGCATCTTCCCCCGAGATCGGCTCCACCGCTGGCTCGAGACCTGCACCGACGAGGAGCTCGCCCTCGAGGAGATCATCCTGGAGCGCAGGAAGGTGGACGCCCAGGACATCGTCCACCTCAAGGCGGACCTGGCGAGGACCGTGCTCTTCCGTGCTTTCCAGCATACCTCGATGGTGGAGCTGGAGCCGGCGGACAAGGGAGGTCTGGAGTTCGGCAGCCTCCGCCTCGATCCCTACGACGCGATGTTCCGCGCGTGCGCAGAGGGGCCGGTCTACGGCGCCATGCTCGAGAGCCTGCAGGGATACTGGCTCCGGCCGCTCCGGCCGGGCCCCGAGCTCTTCCGCCTCCTGCCGGACTTCAAGCGTTGGTTCCGCGGCACGATCGTCCAGTACGTGATCGATGGGGCCCCGACCCTGACCTCCCTGACCGAGGAGAGCGAGGACGACGAGGAGGTGGTCTGTGAGCTCTTCGCGAT
>CAZEHU010000405.1:0-3949 GCA_964511605.1 uncultured Myxococcales bacterium | reverse complement strand
ATGCCGCCCCCGGCGCTCTCGAAGTTCGCGGCGAGGGGAGCCGGGGCGGGCGCGGCCGGGGCCGCCGCGAGCTCGGGCGTCACGGCCTTGTGCTGTCCGGTCTGGACGTGCAGTCGCCGGCTCCGAGGGACGAGCTCAGGGCTCTCCACCACCGGCTCCGTCACGTCGTCGACACCGTGGCGCGCGGCCAGCGAGTCGCCATCGAGGTCCGCACCGGCGGAGACCTGGCGAGGCTCCGGCGGCACCTGCGCCAGCTCGTAGCGGCTCAGGTAGGTGATCGCCAGCTCCCGGAAGATGTAGTCGATGATCGACGTGGTCATCTTGATGTGCGGGTTGCCCTGCACGAGCCCGTTGGGCTCGAAGCGCGTGAAGAGGAACGCATCGATGTACTCGTCGAGGGGCACGCCATGCTGCAGGCCCAGGCTCACGGCGATGGCGAAGCAGTTCATCATGCTCCGGAAGGCGGCGCCCTCCTTGTGCATGTCGAGGAAGATCTCCCCGGGGGTGCCGTCCTCGTACTCGCCGGTCCTCAGGTAGACGTTGTGGCCACCGATGACGGCCTTCTGCGTGTAGCCCGCACGTCGCGTCGGCAGCCGGCGGCGGTGCGTGAGGTGCTGCTCGATGATGCGCTCGGCGATCTCCTGCGGCGCCGCCGGCGCGGCCTCCTCCTCCGGCACGTCCTCGAGCTCGAGATCGTCGATGGCGCTCGAAGCGAGGGGTTGGGAGAGCTTGGAGCCATCCCGGTACAGGGCATTGGCCTTCAGGCCGAGCTTCCAGCTCAGCATGTAGGCGCGCTCGACGTCCGCGATGGTCGCCTCCGCCGGCAGATTGATCGTCTTGGAGATCGCGCCGCTGATGAAGGGCTGCACGGCCGCCATCATGCGGATATGTCCCTCGGGGGCGATGAAGCGCGTGCCGTAGCGGCCACAGCGGTTCGCGCAGTCGAAGACCGAGAGGTGTCCCTCCTTCAGGTAGGGGGCCCCCTCGACGGTCATGCGACCACACACGAAGTCATTGGCCTCGCGGATCTGATCCTCGCTCAGCCCGAGGGCTCGGAGGAGATCGAAGCCGGGGCTCTCGAGGTCGCCGCGCTGAATGCCCAGGGCACCCGTGATCACATCATCGCCCACCACGAAGCGGCTGAAGGCGAAGCGGATGTCGAAGGCCCGCTTCAGCTCGTCCTCGACGCGGGCGATCACCTCCTCGGGCATCCCGAGGACGGCGAGGCTCGAGCGGTTCACGTGGGGTGAGGAGCTCAGGGTCTGCGAGCCGACGCAGTAGGTCACGATCGTATCGACCTGCGGCTCGGTGTAGCCCAGGCGCCGGAGCGCCTCGGGCACCGACCCGTTGATGATCTTGAAGTAGCCGCCGCCGGCGAGCTTCTTGAACTTCACCAGCGCGAAGTCCGGCTCGACGCCGGTGGTATCGCAGTCCATCACCAAGCCGATCGTGCCCGTGGGCGCGATCACGGTGGACTGGGCGTTCCGGAACCCATGGGTCTCGCCGAGGGTCAGGGCCTCGTCCCACGAGGTGCGCGCGGCACGCAACAGCTCACCGGGCGCCATCACCGGATCGACGGCGATCGGCGGGATGTGCAGGCCCTCGTACGCATCGACCTCGTCCGCCGGGCCCACGCTGTAGGCGGCGCGCCGGTGGTTGCGCATCACGCGCAGCATGCTCTCCCGGTTGCGCTCGTAGCCCGGGAAGGGGCCGAGCTCTCGGGCGAGCTCCGCGCTGGTCGCATACGCCGTCCCGGTCAGGAGCGCCGCGATGCAGCCACCGATCGCTCGCGCCTCCGCGGAGTCGTAGGCCTGGCCCGACACCATGAGCAGCGCACCGAGGTTGGCGTAGCCCAGGCCGAGGGTGCGGAACTCGTAGCTGAGCTCGGCGATCCGCCGGGAGGGGAATTGCGCCATCAAGACCGAGATCTCGAGCACCACGGTCCACAGACGTGCGGCGTGCTTCAAGCCCTCCACGTCGACGCTTCCGTCCGCACGGCGGAAGCGCATCAGGTTCAGGCTCGCGAGGTTGCAGGCCGTGTCGTCGAGGAACATGTACTCGCTGCACGGATTGGACGCGTGGATACGACCGTCGGCCGGGCAGGTGTGCCAGTCGTTGATCGTCGTATCGAACTGCAGCCCCGGGTCCGCGCAGCTCCACGCGGCGTAGGCGATCTGATCCCAGAGCTCGCCGGCGTGCACGCTGCGCGCCACCTCGCGGTCGGTGCGCCGTAGCAGGCTCCACTCGCCGTCGCGCTCCACGGCGCGCATGAAGGCGTCGGAGACGCGGACCGTATTGTTCGAGTTCTGGCCACTGGCCGTGTAGTAGGCCTCCGAGTCCCAGTTGGTGTCGTACTCGGGGAAGTAGATGCCGGTGTAGCCCTGCGCGCCGAGCTTGACCACGCGGCGGATGAAGCTCTCGTGCACCCCTGCGGCCCGGGCGTCGCGCACGGCCCGGGCGAGCTCGGGGTTCGCCGCCGGACGCGAAGACTCGCCATTCATGCCGGCCTTCTTGGCCGAAGCGATGGCGCTGAGGATCCTGTTGAGGTGCTCGCTGGTGATCGCGGAGCCGAGCACCAGGCTGGCCACCTTCTGCTCCTCGATCACCTTCCAGTTGATGAACTCCTGGATGTCCGGGTGATCGATGTCGAGCACGACCATCTTCGCTGCGCGGCGGGTGGTGCCGCCGGACTTGATGGCGCCGGCGGCCCGATCGCCGATCTTCAGAAAGCTCATCAGCCCACTCGAGCGTCCACCACCGGACAGGGGCTCCCCCTCCCCGCGCAAGTTCGAGAAGTTCGTTCCGGTGCCGGAGCCGTACTTGAACAGGCGCGCCTCGCGGACCCAGAGATCCATGATGCCGCCCTCGTTGACGAGATCGTCCGCGATGGACTGGATGAAGCAGGCGTGGGGCTGCGGGTGCTCGTACGCGGTCTCGGAAGGGCGGACCTCGCCGGTGCGCGCATCCACGTACCAGTGACCCTGCGCCGGCCCATCGATCCCATAGGCCCAGTGCAGGCCCGTGTTGAACCACTGCGGGGAATTCGGGGCCGCCATCTGGCTGGCCAGCATGTGCCTCAGCTCGTCGTACAAGGCCCGTGCGTCCTCCTCGGAGTCGAAGTAGCCGTGCTTCCAGCCCCAGTAGGTCCAGCAGCCCGCGAGGCGCTCGAAGAGCTGACGGGCGTCCCGCTCCCCTGCCGTGCGCCGCTCCTCGTCCAGCTTCTGGAGCTGGTCCTCGTCCGGCACCGAACGCTCGAGCCACGCGGGGACCCCGGCCTCCTCGACCCGCTTCGTCTGGACCGGCACCCCAGCCTTGCGGAAGTACTTCTGCGCCAACACGTCCACGGCCACCTGGCTCCAGCCCTCGGGAGCCACGACGTCGTCCGCCGCAAAGACCACCGACCCATCCGGGTTCGTGATCTTCGAGCTCCAGGTCGTGAAGCTGATCACGTCGAAGGGGTCGGTCTCTGCGGAGGTGAAGCGGCGCTGGATCTTCATGGAGAAACGGGGTCCTTGCTCCGACAGCGGGGGGCAACCCATCGGAGACGTGACGGTCCGGGAAAGGAATGGGGGTCAACACGCAGGGACGCCACCCGAGGTTCTCGTAGACCCCTCGGCCGGTTCCCTACTGGTGCCGATGGGGACTCAAAGTGCCAGCGATCTCGGTCGCCGTCGGGAGAGCTCGCATCGGTATGCTGGAGGGCGACTCCGAAGATGGCGCGGCCCCGATCGGCCGTCAACATCTTGCGATCGAACCGGAAAGTTGACCTGCATATTGGGTCTATGCCTGCAGGCGCCCAAGTCACCGGAAACGCGACGTTGTGCTCTATTGCCCATCGGAGCGGCCGGCCTCGCCATCCGACCAGAACCCGCTGGGATTCCAGTGGTTTAGCTCGTTCTTGCGCTGTCCGCGACACCGACGGGCCAGGAGGTGATCCCCTCAGCCCGGA
>CAZEHU010000404.1:0-3954 GCA_964511605.1 uncultured Myxococcales bacterium | reverse complement strand
TCCTCCTTTTCTTCTGGGAAGGCTTCGACGCGCTCCTCGAGCGTGGTGATCTCGAGGGGGGCGCCCGAGCCCTCGAGCGCGGCGAGCCGCGCGGCCTCCGCAGGGCCGCGCATGAGACTCCGCTCCGCCCAGGCCACGAGCGTCGGACACCGGATCCTCTCCAAGAAGCATCGGAAGCGCGCGTCCGAGAAGGCCACCGCGGAGCGAGCCCGGTGCAGGGGATCGAAGCGGAAGCGCCATCCCCCCTCCCCGTCCGGCTCCGCGGCCGCGCGGGCGAGCGCCATGAGCCGATCGGCGCCCGCGCCCGGACTGCGCCGCCCGATGCGGGCCGCCACGTCGCTCAGGCTCTCGTCTCGCATCGCCTCTCGCGCCTCGTGGCGGCGGCGGGCAACGCCGGCCAGCTCGGAGCGCGCCTCGTGGCGTCGGACCTCCGCGACGAAGCCGCGCAGCCGATCCGGCGGCTCTCCGGCGGCGATGGCGGCCGGCGGCCCCAGGCCGTCCAGACAAGCGAGGGCCCGGACCCTCTCCGGGAAAGCGCCAGCGAAGTAGCAGGCGATCGTGGAGCCCATCGAGTGACCGACCAGCGCCGCCTGCTCGAGCCCAAGGTGGGTGAAGAGAGCGTCGAGGTCGAGGACATAGTCCGGGAAGTGGTACACGCCACCCGCGCCGACCCAGGCGCTCCTCCCCTGCCCGCGATGGTCCGGCGCCACGACGTGGTGGCCGCGCGACGCCAGCCGCCGGGCCACCGGATCGAAGCTGGCCCCCGTATCGAGGAAGCCGTGGAGGAAGATCACCCAGGGGGCGCCAGCGCCCTCTGCCCCTGGCGCCTCTGAACCGGCGTGCCAGTGCAGGGCGCTCAGCTCGAGACCCCGGCTCCACCAAGTCAGGCGTACCGGCGCGCACATCTAGATGATCTCAAAGTAGCGGCGAAGCTCCCAGTCGGTGACGGCCTTGCGGAATTGGAGCGCCTCCCAACGGCGCGTGGCCACGTAGTGGTCGACAAAGGCCTCCCCGAGGATCTCGCGGGCGACCTCGCTTCGATCCAGGCTGTCGGTGGCGGCCTCGAGGGTCAGCGGGAGGGGCGCGCCGGAGTCCTCGAGGGCGTAGGCGTTGCCTTCGATGGGCTCCGACGGGTCCACCTCGTTCTCGATCCCCCAAAGGCCCGCCGCCAGGCTGGCGCCGAAAGCCAGGTAGGGGTTCATGTCCGCGCCGACAAGGCGATTCTCCACGCGGGTGGCCTTGCCGCTCGCCGAGCGGATCACCCGGAGCGCGGTGGTGCGGTTCTCGAACCCCCACGTGGAGGTCGTCGGAGCCCAGAGCCCCGGTACCGTCCGCCGATAGCTGTTGACGGTGGGGCAGAAGAGCACCATCAGGTCCGGCAGGAGGCGCTGGAGCCCGCCGAGGTAGTGCCGGAAGGTCTGGCTCAGCCCCTCGGGATCGTCTGGATCGTGGAAGGCGCTGCGATCTCCCTGCCAGAGGCTCTGGTGGCTGTGGCCGGAGCAGCCGGGCAGATCCGCCGAGGGCTTCGCCATGAAGGTGGGCATCACCCCATGGCGGACCAGGATCTCCTTGGCTGCGGTCTTCAAGAGCGCGGCGTGATCCGCCGCCACGACGGCGGTGTCGTGGCGGATGGCCACCTCGTAGACCCCGGGTCCGGTCTCGGTATGGATGCCCTCCACCGGGATGCCGAAGGCCCAGAGCTCGTCGAGGAGATCGTGGACCAGGTGGCCGAAGGTGGAGGCCCTCAGCGCGCTATAGCCGAACATCCCGGGGGATATGGGCCTCAGATCCCGGTAGCCCTTGTCGTTCGCGGAGTGGCTGTCCTCGGAGAAGAGGAAGAACTCATACTCCCCGCTGAAGCGCGCCGAGTAGCCCATGCCCTCGGCCTTCGCGACCACGCCTTGGAGGAGCTGCCGCGGGCTCGCGGGATAGGGGCTGCCGTCGGGCAGGCTGAAGTCGAGCAGGAAGAAAGGCACGCCCCGATCCCAGGGCACGCGGCGGTAGCTGTCCGGGTCCACCTTGGCGATGAGATCCGGGTAGCCCGTATGCCAGCCCGTGAGGCGCACTCCGACGTCCTCGTAGAGCTCGTCCGCGGAGTCCCACCCGAAGATCACATCGCAGAAGCCCATGCCGCTCCGGAGGGCCGACTCGAACTTATCGGTGGCGACGTACTTGCCGCGCAGGATGCCGTCGATGTCGAAGCCCCCCAGGCGCACCCGATCGTCCTCGGCCCCGTGGAGCTCGTGGAGGACGCGGTCGACGGTCTTGTCCCGATGTGTGATGCCCATGCTGCTCTCCCCGCCCGCGGACCCCGTCCGCGCGGACTCGGGGACCCTGCCTCGCGCGCCTTCGGGCCGTCAACGAGTCCTGGCCCGCGCCGCACGAAGTCGCGCCTTCCGCGCCGTCGGCTATCATGGCCTCGTGCCCTCGCCCTCTGCCCCCCTTCCGCGGCCCCGCTGGACCCTCACCGCCCTGGCCATCGTCACCACGACGGCGCTGGTGGTCTGCGGTGGACGGGGCTACCTCATCGAGGGACCCGGCCGCTGGAGCGGCTCCCCTCCCCTGGTCCGCGAGGATGCTACGGACGTGGAGCGCTTCATGGCGCGGGCCCAGCCCCCCCCGCGCATCGAGCTCGCGCCCTTCTCCCTGTTCGAGGCCGGCGAGCCCGTCGAGGGGCGCGTGGTCGCCCACGCGGGCGCTGCGGCGGAGGGGGCCAGGCGCCTCGTCGTCGCGATCCCCGGCCGCGGTGTCGCCCGCATCCTCTACGAGCTCCCGGCCGGCTTGCGCATCCCGGCGCGGCGCGGCGAGGACATCGTGATCCGCTGGCAGCCCGAGGCCCCGGAGGGGGAGACCCGAGGCCCCGCCCTCCTCGTCCACGACAGGGAGGGCGGCCTGCGCGCCGCGATCACCCTAGGCGCCGAGCTCCGATCGCCCACCGGGGACGAGGAGGTCCGCCTCTCTCCCTCGCGCCACCTGGCCTTCAGCGAGATGCTCCAGCTCCCGAGCCTCTGCACCGCCCTGCTCGAGCATCGCTCCCTCGACGTGACGACCCCGGAGGGCACCCGCATCCTTGCGCCGGGCAGCCTCGTGGAGCTGATGCTGCAGGGGCGCCCACACACCCTCCTCGTGCTCGACGTGGCGTTGCCCGTCGACGAGCGCTGCGAAGACCTACAGCACGGCCAGGTCTCCTACGCGCTCATCGCCTCCGCGCTGCCACGCTGAGGGTATCGACCACCTCCCAGGCCCCACGCTCCCGGGCGAGTCCGAGCGGGCTGTCGGCGTCGTGGGCCGCTGTTGGGGCGCACTCCGCCCGCACCAGGACCCCCACGTCCGCGTGATCGAGCATCGGTCCGTCGTGCACGCTGTTGCCGAAGGCCGCGACCGGGCGCACCGCGATCGAGCGCTCGATCGCGCGCACCTTGCCGGGACCATTGGTCCGCGGCCCGAGCACCCCGGGCTGGAGCCGCCCCCGCTCCACGCGTACCTCCATCGCGAGCACCCGCTCGGGCGCGATCCCGAGCTCCCGGACCGAGGCCTCGATCACCCAGCGATTCGACGCGCTGACGACCCAGACCTCCACGCCCCGCGCCACGAGCCAGGGCAGGAGGGCCTCGAGCGCCTCGAGGCGGCGCGCACGATGGCGCGACCACGCCAGCTCGGCTGCGTGGCGTACCTCCTCGACCGTCAACCCCGCCATCACGTCCACGGCCCACCCGTAGGCGTACTCCGCATCCCGCTCGACGTTGTGGAGGTACGCCTCGAGCACGCTCCCATAGCCCGCGGGCGGCTCGAGCAGCCCCACCTCGTCGAGCGCTGCGAGGTGGACCTCGCCCACATCGCCGGCCCACAGGGTGCCGTCCGCATCGAAGGTGGCCGCCAAGCGCTCCCCTCGTCGCTGCTCGATGGCCCGATCGAGGCGGTCGAGCAGAGAGGTCCCTAGATCCTGGTGGGGGC
>CAZEHU010000403.1:2029-3957 GCA_964511605.1 uncultured Myxococcales bacterium | reverse complement strand
GGAGTGAGCGTCGGCTCAAGGGGGGCTCTCCGGGCACGGACAGTCGAGCGCGAGGGTATAGGAGGACTCGAGCCCCGGGGGCTGATCGACCGCCACGAGGAGCGACTGGCCTTCGTACAACAGGAAGCTCGTCGACAGGGTGGTGAAGGTATCGCAGGTGCCTTCCCCGCAGGTCTGAAGCGGCAGGCCGGAGCCATCGGTATCCACGGCCACGAGCGCCGCCGATCCGGGGACGCCGCTGAACGTGAGCTCGTGCATGCCGGAGCAAGCCACCTCGAAGGCGTGGACCCGCTCCGCGCCGGCCATCTCCACCTCTCCGAGGCAGCTCCAGCCATCGACGAGGGAGAGCGTCCCGACCCCGGCCGTGGAGCCGTACAGGACCTCGCCGCACTCCAGGTCGCCCCCGCCAGGACAGCAGGCCTGCGGCTGTCCGACGCAGAGGCCGCTGTCCGAGCAGCCATCGTCGAGGGTGCAGGCGTCGCCATCGTCACAGGGCGTGCCGATGCCCACGGGGGCGGCGACCCCCGTAGCGGCGCAGAGCAGGCAGGGACCCAAGGAGCCACCGACGGTGACGCAGCCTCCGGTGGGTCCGTGGCAGGTGCCCGGCAGGTCGGCATGCACACAGACCCCTTCGTCGCAGCGATCTTCGGTGCAGGGGATGCCGTCGTCCTCGCAGGGCTGGCCCTCGGAGCCGGGTGCTGCTCCGAGCTGGTCGGTCGCGATGCAGAGGCTGCAGGGATCGCCCGGCGAGGGGGAGCCGACGGGGATGCAGCCCTCGTCTGTGGCGCAGGTGCGGGGCGCCGGCAGGTAGGTACAGGTGCCGGCCTCGCAGGCGTCGAGGGTGCAGTCGAGGCCATCGTCACAGAGGGTGGTGGGTCCCGCACAGAGGCCGGCGACGCAGCGATCCTCCGTGGTGCACGGATCGCCATCGTCACACATCAGCCCCTCGGGCATAGGCTTCCAGGTGCACCGGCCATCGATCGGATCGCAGAGATCGAGGGTGCAGGTCTCGCCGTCCGGACAGGGGATCGGCACGCCGCGACACAGGCCACCCTGGCAGAAGTCCTCCTGGGTGCAGGGGTCCTCGTCCTCGCAGGGGGCTTTGGAGGGTGCATGGCTGCACTCCCCGCTGAGCTCACAGACGTCCTCCGTGCACGGATCGCCGTCCTCACACAGCTCGAGGGTGCCGCTGCAGATCCCCTCCGCATCGCAGCTCTCCGCATCGGTGCAGGGGTTGCGATCGTCGCAAGGCTCCCCCTCGGGGATAGGGATGGAGAGGCAACCGACGTCGTGGTGGCAGGTGTCGGCCGTGCAGTCCTCGTCGTCCTCGCAGCTGATCGCATCTCCGCTGCAGGCGCCCGTGGCCTGGCATCGATCGTCGATGGTGCAGGGGGTGCCGTCGCTGCAGGGGAGGTCGAAGAGGAGGGTCGGGCGGCAGATGCCTCCGAGGCACTCGAAGCCGCCGCAGGGCCCCTTGGGACAGATCGCCAGTCGGGCGCCGCAGTCCGCCGTGGTCGCGCACACAGTCCCGGCTGGAGGACTCCCGATCCAGCTCCACGGCGCCACGGGAACATCGGCCAGCGCTGCCAGAGCGAGGGCCGTCCCCTCGCTGGGCGTGAGCGCTCCCGGTCCGCCGAGGCTCGCGAGCGCCGGCAGGAGGACGAGCTGGTGGCGGAGGGCCTCCATGCGGGCCTGGACCAGCTCGCCCTCGGCGAAGACCCCGAAGACCTCGGCCGGGGTGGCGCCGGAGCCGGCGAGGCAGAGGGCCTGGGCGCGCTCGCTGACGTGGGCCGCGAGGGCGGCGCTCATCAGGCCACCTCTCCCAACAGCCAGACGTGGGCTGTCGGTGTGGCTCTCCGAGGAGGCGCTCCAGACCACCGTGGGAAGGACATCGACCAGCCCCGGTGCCGAGGCTCATGCGGCGGCCT
>CAZEHU010000403.1:0-2019 GCA_964511605.1 uncultured Myxococcales bacterium | reverse complement strand
GAAGCGAAGGCCGCGTCCTGGACCCAGACCCTCAGACCGGGGCCCGGGCAGGTGTCCACGAGGCGATCGGAGAGCCGAGCCCAGCTCACCGCCTCCGCACCCAAGAGGAGGGCGCCTCCTCCGGCCCCGGTGCCGCGCCCCGTAGTGAGGAGCAGGAAGGTCTGCTCGGGCCCGAGCGGCGCACATAGCGTCGCGAGCTCCGCCTCTAGCTCCGCGAGGCTCGGGGCGTGGAGATGGGTCCCCGTGGCGCCGAGGGCCCCCATGGCCTCGAGCCAGGCGATCGCATCATCGGACGCGCCGGGATCCGCCCCGGTGACGAGGAGGGCACGGACCGGGGACATCGAGGCCGCGCTCGGGGACCGGAGGGCGATCGATACGCCTCCCTCGGCGCCCGGGGGCGGCGGTCCGCCAGGGTACCAGCCTTCAGCGTGCTCACAGGTCGTGGGATCCCTCGCGAGGCGTGCCACCGGATGCTCGCCCCGGCCGAGGGGATGGACATCGATCACCAGGCCCTGCTGCCCCTCGGGCCGATCCGGATCCGGGTAGATCATCGGCGCCGCGAGGACAGCGCCCCCCGGCTGGGCCGGGACGAGGCCCTCCGCCAGGGTCGCCGCCCGCTCGCCCAAGGGAGGCGCGCAGGCCGGCTCACGAGCCTCGGCGCAGCCGAGAGGGATGGCGGCGGCCAGCCCGAGCGCGAGCGTGATCTCCACGATCCGCTCTCGCCCCTCGCCCATGAGCGGTCCATCTCCGGCCATCGCCCCAGGGTCGCCGCGTGCCCCCTCGGCTGCAAGGAGCGCGCGGCCTCTCGAGGAGCCTGATAGGGTCCAGCGCGTGCACGCCCCGCGCCGCCGGCTCGTGATCCTCCTTGCCCTCTCGCTCATCGGTGCCAGCGGAGCGTGTACCGGTGACGACGGGGGCGCGGCGGCGCCCGCCCCGTCGATCGGGGAGCGGGTCCGGCGCCACAGCGACCGGAGCGGCGCCCTCTCGGTGGGGCTGCCGGACGACCTCCTGGTCCACCGCTTCGATGGGGCCTTGGCCGCCACCACGACCGATGGCCGCTTCCGGCTCCACCTGGAGAGGGTGGACCCGGAGCTGCCGAGCCCCTCCGCCCCCCCTGCTGGTGGTGCGATCGCCCCGGGGGAGGACGAAGCGAGCGATCGCGAGCTGATGCGCCTCGCGGGCGCCGCCAAGGATGCCCTGGACGCCCTCGGCTGGGTCGTCGTGGGCGAGCAGCACCGCGAGCGCGCGATCCGCGTGCGCCTCGAGCGAGGCCTCCAGCCCAGGGAGCGCCGAGAGATCTGGTGGATCCGCTCCGGAGGCCGGATCGCGATCTGCGACGGCCTCGTCCGCGGCAGCGCGGATAGCCGCCTGGGAGAGGCCCTCGAGACCCTCTGCCGGGGCCTCCAGGTTGACTCCTGAACCGTCGGCTCCTGAACCGTCGCCGCCTGAGCCGCAGACAACGGAACCGGCGGGGCGGGCCCCAGCGCCTCCGCTGCACCCTGCTCCTGGGCGGGGGGCTGGCCCTCCTGGTCGCTTCGCCGGCCCGCCCGGCGCCGCCCCGGGCCGCCCGCCTCGAGGTGAGCGCAGAGGCAGCCCCCGACTGCCCCGCCGCCCTCAGCTTCCGGAGCGCGGTGCGCCAGCGCCTCGGCTACGATCCCTTCGAGTTCGAGGCCGCCCGCCAGGTCCGCCTCATGGTGGAGAAGCACGGATACGAGGGGTACCATGGACGGGTCCTCTTCGAGGGTCCGGATGGCGAGAGCGAGGGGCGCCGGAGGGTGCAGGGCGCGAGCTGCGAGGAGGTGCTCGAGGCCCTCGCCCTCGCTGCGAGCCTGGCCCTCGATCCGGTCGCGGCGCGGCGGATCCGACACGAGCGAAGGGCCGCGGAGGCAGGGCTCGTCGCCCGGCGCCCGAGGGCAGCCCCCGAGCGCTCGCCCCCGGAGGTCGTGACGCGCCCGCCACGCGCCCGCCCGGACCGATCCGCCGGTCTCACGGCCGCGGGCATGCTGGTGGTCGGAGAGC
>CAZEHU010000402.1:0-3984 GCA_964511605.1 uncultured Myxococcales bacterium | reverse complement strand
CGAACCATGAGACCTCCTCAGCCGTACACGCTCCTGCTCGGCGCCGTGGTGCTCGGGTTCCTCCTGGGCCCCACCCCGGCAGCCAGGGGTGCCGCCGCTCCCCTCGACATCGTGCTGGACGAGGGGGCGGAGCCCCGCGCCGTGCTCACCGAGCACGGCCTCTTCTTGCGCTCCGGGGAGGGGGGGCGCCGCGCTTTGCCTGCGGCTCGGAGCTCGGGGACCATCCGGTCTGGCGGGCGGTGTGGACCGGCGAGGAGCGGATCCTGGCTGCCGGTGAGTCCGGCTCTCGTCTTAGCACCGACGAGGGCTGCCACTGGGGCGAGACCCTCGGCCTCGTGGATGCGCGCACGATCGTCGACCTCTACCAGCCAGCGCCTGGGTCGACAGAGGTCCTGTACGCCGTGGAGGATAGCCTGGGTCCACCGCTCGCGCTGGGGACGGGGGATGGGGGGTATACGAGCGAGACCGCGGGTGATCTCGGCTTCCTCGGCTTCTCGCTCCGGGGCATGGTGGGGCTGGGCTCGGTGGTGTGGGTCGCGGTGGCGGACGCTGGCGGCGCCATCCTGCTCCATCGCTCCGCGGATCTCGGCGAGAGCTGGGAGGGGATGCCTCACGATCTGTCCGCCGATCCCGAGCCGACCTGGCTCGTGGCCGGAGCCGCCGAGGAGGTCTGGCTCGAGCGTGCCGGGAGCCTCTGGCATCGCACGGAGACGGAGACCCTCGAGGAGCACACCCTGCCCGCGGACCCGGAGGGGCGCGTCAGGGGCGCGATCGATGGATCGGGCGCGCTGTGGCTCGCCGCCGGCGACGTGGGCCTCCATCGGCGAAGCCCCGACGGGGTCTGGACGGAGGTGCGAAGCGAGCCTGCGACGGTGGTGGTCGCGTCCGCAGAGGGGGTACTCGTCGGCGTCGTGGCCCAGGCGCCGGGGGATCCGCTCGTCGTCCGATCCACCGATGGAGGCGCGACCTTCGAGGGGATCTTCGCGGCGCCCCCGTCCTGGTCCTACGGGAGCTCCTGCGCCAGCTTGCGTACCCAGATCTGCAGCCCGGACGGGGAGGCCTGGCTCGCGGCCCTGGGGATCGCACCGGCCGCCGTGGAGGCCGACCTCGCCGAGGGTGGAGAGGATGAGGAGAGCGGCGGCGGGGGCGGGGGCTGTGCGGCCGCGGAGCGCGCTCGCGGCACGGGGGGCGAGGGGGCCGGCGGCCTCATCCTCTCGATCGCGGCTCTCGGGGCTCTGGGGCTCCTGGGTGGCGGCCGGAGGAGGCGGCGCTCCCTCAGCCCAGCTCCTCGATGCGCTCGCTGATCATGGCGCGTCGCTCGGCGAGGCCGAGCTCCCCCGCGAGGGCCAGGGCGTTGTCCAGGGTGCGATGGGCCCCCTCGAGGTCCCCGAGGGCCTTGTAGCAGCGGGCCAGGCCCAGCAACATCGCGCAGAGGTTGTCGTCCTTCTGGCCGATGGACTCGTAGGTGTTGATGGCCTCGCGGTGGCAGGCTGCGGCATCCGCGAGCTCCCCCTCCTCGAGGCGGGCCTGGCCCAGGGTGGCGGCAGCGAGCGCGATCCCCCGGCGATCGCCGACCTCCGCGTAGCCGGTCCGAGCCCGCGTCGCGAGGCGAGCGGCCTCGACTGGGTCGCCGCTGAGGACTGCGATGTCCGCGAGGTTGCAGAGCCCGTTGGCGACCCCGCGGCGATCACCGAGGTCCTCGCGGATCCTCAGGGCCCGCTCGAGGAAGGGGCGAGCCTCGTCCGGTCGTCCGGAGGCCTGCAGCACCGACGCGAGGCCGCCCAGCGCGATGCTGACGCCGGGCAGGTGGCCGGCGCTGTCGAGGACGGTCAGGGCCCGATGCGCGAGCTCCAGCGCCTCGTCCTGGTCCCCCTGCTTCTGGTGGGTCATCGCCATCGTATAGAGGGTCCGGCCCATGCCAACACGGTCCACGAGTTGATCCTGCAGATCGAGGGCCCGCTCGAGGTGGGCGAGGGCCTCGAGGCCCCGCCCCGTATCCGAGGCCAGGAGGCCGAGGGCCTGGTGGGCGGCGGCCTGCCCCTCCCGCTCGGACTCGGCCTCGAAGGTCTCGAGGGCCTCGAGGTAGCGACCCCATGCCGCCTCGTACTGGCCGCCGCGCTCGAGGATCTGGGCGCGCCGGAGGTCGCACCAGGCAGCGTCGGCGGGGAGATCCGCGTCCCGATAGCTGGCCGCGGCCTCCGCGAGGAGCTCCCGGGCGGTCCCGTAGTCGCTGCGGGCCTCGTCGATCTCGCCGAGGCCGCGGAGCGCTCGGGCGCGATCGGCGAGGAGCTCGTCCCGCTCCGCGGCCTGCTGGAGGCTGCCGAAGGCCTCGATCGCCTGATCGTAGTGGCCCATGCGGGCGTGCAGGGCGCCGAGGCGTCCGAGGATCTCGCGCTCGGCGGCACGATAGTCGAGGTTCTGGCGTGCCGAGCCGGGGGCGGCGAGGAGGCGCTCGCGGGCTCTGCGCCACGCCGAGAGGCAGGCCTCTGCATCGTCGCTCTGCTCCGCGTCGACGCGCCGGGCGGCCACGAGCTCGAAGGGGATCGCGTCGAAGGAGCGTCCGGCCGCCACGAATTGCACAGCGATCGACGCCGCCATGCGCTCCCGCTGGGAGGTCGGCAGGGCGCCCAGGGCCTCTGCTGCCAGGCGATGCAGTCGGCGGCGGCGGCGCAGCCCCCCGGACAGCGCGCGGCAGACCTCGCGGGTGAGGCCGGTCTCGAAGACGTAGAGATCCTCGCGGGAGTCGGGCTCGGGACTCACGAGGCCTCGAGCGCTCAGGAGATCCAAGGTGTCGTCGAGATGCTCGATCACATCCTCGCGGCGATCGGCGTTCAGGACGGCCTGAAGCACGTAGACCGAGAAGCGCCGGCCCAGGACCGCGGCCCGCTGCAGGATCTCGAGGGCGGCCTCCGGGGACGGGCAGTCGCCGGTGGCGCTCAGGGCGCGGCCGCGAGCGCTCTGGACCGCCGCCGGGGGCAGGTGCTCGACGGCGATCGTGCCGTCGCGCCGGGCTCGGAGCAGGGCCCGCCGCAGGGCCGCATCCCCCTTGACGTGATCCCAGCAGGAGAGGGCGAGGCCCGGCCGCCCGCCGGCGAGGCGCTGGAGGACCTCCACCAGCTCCGGACGCTCACAGCGATGGGCGACGAGGAGCTCCGCGATCTCGTGATCATCGAGGCTGCCCACCTCGAGCACTTCGAGGGCCTCGTGGCCTGCCAGGGGGATCAGCGGGGAGAGGTGAGGGTGGGTGGCACCGCCGGAGCTGGTGGGCCAGGGGGGGGAGGTCATCGTCAGCGCGAGGACGAGGCCCGGTGCACCCTCGATGGTCCTGCGGGCAAGCTCGACGGCGACCCTCGCGGTGGCCGGATCGGTGCTATCGACGTGCTCCATCAGGAGGACGAGGGGCCGAGCTGCCGCAGCGCGGACCAGGACCCGCACGATCCTGGGGCCGAGCGAGAGGGGCTCGATCGGCGGGGCGCCAGGCCGAGGCCGCATCCACGCGGTGAGGGCATCGGCGACGTCCTCGTCGTCCGCGAGCGCGGGGTGGCCGAGCAGGCGGAGGCGCAGCTCGGCGGCCTCGCAGAGGGCAGTGTCGAAGAGCGCCTCGATCGCGTCTCGGAGGGGGGCGAGGGGTTCGCCCTCCGCGGATGCGCCGGAGGGTGCCGAGAGGAGCCTCGAGTAGGCGCGCAAGGCGTGAGCTCCTTGCGCGCGCCGAGCGTGGTGGAGCAGCCAGGAGCCCAGCCGGCCCTTTCCGACCCACGGGGGGCCCCACAGGAGGAGCACCCTGCCGCCTGAGCCTCGGCGCGCGGCTTCGAGCAGGGCGAGGAGGCGCGCTCGCTCCGAGGTGCGCCCGACGAGGGTGGTCAGGCCCACGTGCTCCGGCTCGGTATCCTCGCCCTGGAGGGTGGGGGATGGGGGGAGGCGGGAGACCTCGGTAGGCGCGAGGGCGATGGCCTCCTCGGCGCTGAGAGGAGCGCTCCGGGCCCC
>CAZEHU010000401.1:0-3989 GCA_964511605.1 uncultured Myxococcales bacterium | reverse complement strand
AAGCTCCAACGAGCACCACTCCCAGATCGTCTGGGACCGCTACTCCGACAGCCTCGCTAGGAAGCAGCCAAGGCGCGAGCGCGAGACAGCGCCTCGCGCGCGTGGCGGCTCAGGGCAGAGGTCGCCGAGCGCGTCCACGAGGACGCCGCCGCGTGCAGCGCACGGCGCGGGTTCCGGAGGCGCCCGATGAGGTGGACCGTATCCGCCGAGGTGGCGCCGTGCTTGTGGGGCGGGTGCATCCAGGCCCTCTGGAGGATCGGGTAGGAGCCCAGGGTGCGCGCCACGTCCTCGCGGGTCATGCCCCAGTGGGCGAGGGCCGCCTCGGTCTCCTCGCGCGCCTGCTGCTTCGCTTTGAAGAGCATCATCTGGACGCGGGAGTAGACGTTCACGGCCCCGTCGCCGCTGGTCTCCACCGGCAGGAAGATCGCCTTGGGGTGGAGCTCGGTGATCGCGCTCTGCACGCCATCCGAGACGCCCGAGGAGGGCATACAGCCGAAGGGCTTGACCGAGAGGGTCATGTTCACCTTCGAGTGCAGGGTGTTGAGGATCACCTTGCCCACCTCCATGTGGGCCTCCCCGCCGCGGAGCTCGTTGTTGTAGAAGCGCTCGGCGACCTCGGCCACCGTGTCCATGTCCGGCAGGTGGTAGCCGTGCACCCCCACGGTGTTCGCGATCGCCTGGAAGACCACGCGCAGCACCCGCTCCGCGGCCCAGAGGGTGGCGATCTTCTTCCAAGGGTCGGTGCCCGCGAGGCCCTTGCGTGCGCCCTCGGCTTTGTCGTCGTCCTCGCGGAGCTCCATGCGCAGCTTGGTATCGCGCACGTTCTCCCAGATCATGAAGAGCAGCCATGCCGTGACGATCTGGATGTCCACCTCGGCCCCCTCCTCCTCGAGGAAGGCCTGCATCTTGTAGTTGCCGTCTCCCTCCGTGGTCATGGCCCAGAACTCGCCGATGATGGCGACCTTCGGTTTGGGGGTCGTGCGATCGACCCTCACGCGGGAGAACTCACGCCGGATCGCCAGGAGGGCCTTCAGGTCGCCGGCGAGGTCGGACTGGCCTCGGGTGAGCTGCTCGCCGGCGATCTCCTTGGCCCGCTCCACGGCCCGATTCGTCGCCCCGGGCTCGAGCTCGTAGGGGCGCAGGCGGTAGCCCATGAGGTTGATGACGTCGCCCACGACGAGGGACTTGATCAGCGCCACGAAGAAGGGCGGCGAGAGCTGGAGCCCCTCCTCCTCTCCAGTGGCCTGCTTGAAGCCGCCCTGTTGCTGGAAGAGCACCACCCGGAAGCCGTCGAAGCCGGCATCGCGGAGGGCCTTCCGGTACTCGGTCACGTAGGTGCCGAAGCGACAGGGACCGCAGGCGCCCGCGGAGAGGAAGACGAAGCGCTCCTTGATCTCCCGGGTCTCCATGCCCTGCTGGTCCCGCAGCCACGTCAGGTACTTCACCAGGTTGCCTACGGTGAACCACGTCGGATTGCACTGGCCGCGGTTGCCGAACTCCTTTCCGTAGCGGAGCGACTCGTAGTCGGGCACGGGGAGCGGGCGGACGTCGTAGCCGATGGCGCTGAGCCCTTTCGAGATGAGGGCGTCGTGGGCCATCGTCAGGCCGCCGATCAGCAGGGTCGTCTCGGGCCGCTGGGCAGCGGTGAAGACGCTGTTGATGTTCTCGACGTACTGCTCGCGGGGCTTGTCGCCCTCGAGACCGAGGCGGGCGCGCTCCTTCGCCTCGAAGGCGGCGAGCTGGGCCTCGATGTCCTCCTCGGACAAAGGGTCCTGGCTCAGCCTCAGGTCGTCGATGCGGATGCGGGAGGTGGTCATGGTCCTGCTCCTGGAGGCGCTCAGGCCGCGGCGGCCGAGCGCGCCGGCGGGTTCGGGTTCGGGGCCGACTTGCTCATCGACAGCTCGCCGAGGCTCACCAGCGAGGGGTCCTTGGGTCCGCCCGTGACCTCCCCGGTAGACGGGACCCCCGTGGTGGACCGGCCCCCCGCGGCGCGGACACGCGCCTCGTACGTCGCCATGCGAGCGCGGAGCTCGTCGATCTGGACGTCGAGACCCGCCCCGGCCCCGGGGGCGAGGCGCTCCTCGAGCTGCCGCTGCTTGAGCTCGAGGAGCTCGAGCCGCTTCGTGTCGATGCGGTAGTGCAGCTCCTCGCGCCGGCGCTTGACGTCTTCGAGGCGCTCGATGTGCAGCTTCAGGCTGTGGGCGTAGGTCTTCACGCGGATCTTGATCGAGCCGGTGGGCCGGTTCGCGTCGATGTCGTGGAGCGCCGAGTAGGGCGTGCCGCTGGCGTCGATGATCGACTCGATGAGCCCGTAGGTGGGCGCGTCGTGGCCGCACTTGAAGCTCGACAGATCGAGCACCGCGATGTTGGGGTGGCGGGCGGCGAAGCGGGCGGCCCAGACCTTCATCACGCTGTTCGCCGAGTAGTTCTCCGGCCAGACCTCATTGATGTCGAGGACGTCGGGGATCGCCCCGCTGGCGAGGTCCTCGGCGAAGAAGCGCTCGAGCCAGGCGCGGTCCTTGGGGATCGAGCCCATGGACAGGATCGGGTAGCCGAGCACCTGGAACTCGTCGAGCACTCGGTGGTTCAGGCCCGGATCGGAGTGGTAGGGGCGGCCGATCATCAGGAGGGCGATGCGATCCTCTGCCTCCACCTGCTCGAGGACCTGGCGGCCGCGCTCCTCGAGGCGGCGCTCGTACTCGTCGAGGGCCTTCCAGGCCTCGCCCACGGCGAAGTCGCTCTCGTCCTCGGTGATGCCGAGGGTCTGGCCGAGGGCTCGAAACATCTGGGCCTCGAGCAGGGTCGGCTCCGAGAAGGTGAGCCCCGGGTCGAGGTACTCGATCCCTCGCTGCGCGAAGAAGTCCACCTCCTTGGTGAACGCGGCCTTCATCACCTCCGGTGTGCCGGCCACGATGGGGCAGCTCGCGGTGTCCATCACGTTCACGAGCGGCGTGCGGACGTGGGTGATGCAAGGGAAGAAGATGTAGTCGAGGGGCTTGTCCTGATCGTGGTGGTGGAAGAGCAGGTTGTGGAGGTGGGCCTGCGCGACCTTCGAGGGGTAGCAGGGATCGACCGAGCCGTACTTGCCGCCCTCGACCCACATCTCCTCGGAGGTGTCGTCGCTGAAGACGATGTTCTTCGACTTCACCCCGAGCGCCTCGAAGTAGGTCCGCCAGAAGGGGCCGGTGTTCCAGACGTTCAGCACCTTCGGGATGCCGACGCGGAGCCTCGCGCGGCGCTGGGCTGCCGGCTCCGAGGAGCGATGGACGCTCCGTCGGATCGGCCGGCGCTTCACGCGCCCGAAGAGGCCCCTGTTCACCTCCACGTCGTCGACCATCGTGCTTTGGGGGGGCAAGGGGGCCGGGGTGTAGAAGCTCTTGAAGCCGAGCGACGCCTCGTAGTCCACGAGGTTCGGATAGGCCTTCTTCAGCTTCTTGCGCTCCTTGTTGAGCGCCTTGAGGGAGTCCAGATCCTCGACGGTGCCTTTCTCGCAGGAGAAGCCGGAGATGTAGCGGCTCGTGCCGCCGTCCGGGGTCCGCGTGTCGATGAAGGTGCGGCTGCACTCATTGGGGCAGAAGTGGCAGACCGTCTCTTCGTCGTTCTGGGTGGTGAAGGTCAGGTCGATGGCCGCGTCGAGGCCGATGAAGGTGGAGTAGCCTCGTCGCTTCACGACACGGAGGGTCTCGCGGGCGGCGCCGATGGCCCCGGCCTCGCCCGTATGGGGGTGGACGTAGACCTCGGCCCCGGGCACACGCTCGAGGATGTAGTCCACCTGGGCCTTGAGCGCCGCGAGGTTGTGCTGGGTGCCGCCCTGGAGCACGAACTTGCGGCCCAGGCTCGCCATCCGTGGGATCTGCACGACGTACTGCCAGATGTTCTTGGGCAGGACGAGGGCGAGCCCGGCGAGCAGCTCCTCCTTGGCGAAGCCCTCCTTCTGGAAGTTCACGCGGTCGGTATCGAGGAAGACCGCGCAGCCGTAGCTGAATCGG
>CAZEHU010000400.1:0-3994 GCA_964511605.1 uncultured Myxococcales bacterium | reverse complement strand
GTGGAGAGAGCCACGGCGGGTTCCGGACTGGAGGGCTGGAGGATGAAGGCCATCACGGCGCCCACCAGCACCCAGGTAGAGACGGCGAACGCCGCCTTCACCGCGTAGAGGAAGACCGGCTGGTTCCACCAGAGGGCCGCGCCGAGGTCACCGTAGAAGGTGGCAAAGACGCCGACGATCACGAGGAAGGCCCAGCGCCTGCGGAAGGTGCTGAGGGGACCACGCAAGAAGGCCACCAGCAGGGCGAGGATGAGGGTGCTGATGAAAGCGTGGCCGAGAGCGAGCAGGGGGAGCGTCGCGCCGCCGAGGTCGCGAGACTCCGCCTGGTAGATCAGGTGGACGATCGGGCCCTCGTGACGCGAGTCGGCGACGTCCACCTCGGCGGTCGGATCCGGGGACTCCGAGGCTGCGAAGATGTTGGGGTAGAGGTAGACCCCCTCCCCGGGCAGCGCCTCGCTCATGGACTCCAGCAGGCTATCGGGCAGGGGCTCCACCATCAGCCGGGCGAGGGCGAGCTGATCCCAGACCAGCCCGGCCCAGGTGAGCGAGACCAGCGCCCCGAGGGCGGCGGCGATCACGATGCGACGCGGGCTCGGGCTCGGGCTCGTGGACATTGGGGCTCCTTGGGTTTCGTTCGATGCTTCAGGGAGCGAGGGGAGTCAGGATCCGTGGGGCTCGAGGTGCGGGATGCGCACGCCGCGCTCCCGGGCGACGTCGATCGCCCGCTCGTAGCCGGCGTCCGCGTGGCGCACCACGCCGGTGGCCGGATCGCCGGTGAGCACCCGCTCGAGGCGCCGCCCCGCAGCCTCGGTACCGTCGGCGACGATGACCACCCCTGCATGGGTCGAATAGCCGATCCCGACGCCGCCCCCCCCATGCACGCTGACCCAGCTCGCGCCGTTCACAGCGTTGGCGAGGGCGTTCAGGATCGGCCAGTCCGCCACGGCATCCGATCCATCCTTCATGGACTCGGTCTCCCGGTTCGGGCTGGCCACCGAGCCGCTGTCCAAGTGGTCCCGGCCGATGACGATCGGCGCCGAGACCTCGCCGGAGCGGACGAGCTCGTTGAACGCGAGGCCGGCCTTCGCGCGCTCCCCGTAGCCCAGCCAGCAGATACGCGAAGGGAGGCCCTGGAACGCGACCCTCTCCCGCGCCATGTCGAGCCAGTTGTGCAGGTGGGCGTCGTCCGGGAAGAGCTCCTTGAGGCGAGCATCGGTCTTGTAGATGTCCTCTGGATCGCCGGAGAGGGCGACCCAGCGGAAGGGGCCCTTGCCTTCGCAGAAGAGGGGACGGACGTAGGCGGGTACGAAGCCCGGGAAGGCGCGATCGGCCCCCTCGAGGCCGCCGCGCTCGGCCTGCGCGCGGATGTTGTTGCCGTAGTCGAAGACCTCCGAGCCGGCGTCACGGAAGGCGATCATCGCGCGGACGTGGCGGACGACCGTTCCGTAGGCGGCGGCCTCGTAGTGGTCTGGATCGTTCCGGCGGAGGGTCTCCGCGGCCGCGAGGCTCATGCCCGCGGGCACATAGCCGTGGAGCATGTCGTGGGCGGAGGTCTGATCGGTGACCAGCTCCGGGACCACGCCGCGCGCGCGGACCCGCTCGAAGAGATCGGCGGCGTTGGCCTCCACCGCGATCGACAGGGCACGGCGACCGCTGCGCGCCTCGAGCGCGAGGTCGATGGCCTGATCGAGCTCGCCGGCCTGCACATCGACGTAGCGCGTCTTGAGGCGGCGCGCGATGCGGGCCGGATCCACCTCGGCAGCCAGGCAGACGCCCCCGTTCATGGTCACGGCGAGGGGCTGCGCGCCCCCCATGCCGCCGAGCCCGGCCGTCAAGGTCAGCGTCCCTTCGAGGCTGCCGTCGAAGCGCTGGCGCGCGGCGGAGCCGAAGGTCTCGTACGTGCCCTGGAGGATCCCCTGGGTGCCGATGTAGATCCACGAGCCTGCGGTCATCTGGCCGTACATGGCCAGTCCCTTCGCCTCGAGCTCCCGGAAGTGCTCCCAGTCGGCCCACTTCGGGACCAGGAGGGAGTTGGCGATGAGGACGCGCGGCGCATCGCTGTGGGTCCGAAGGACTCCCACCGCCTTGCCCGACTGCACGAGCAGGGTCTCGTCGTCCTCGAGCTTCCTCAAGGCCTCGATGATGCGATCGAAGCAGGCCCAGTCCCGCGCGGCCTTGCCGCGTCCACCATAGACGATGAGGTCCTCGGGGCGCTCGGCGACACCGGGATCCAGGTTGTTCAGCAGCATCCGGTAGGCCGCCTCCTGCACCCAGCCCTTGCAGGCGGTGAGCTCGCAACCATGAGGTGCCCCCTCGGGCGGATGGGGGAGGGGCTCGTGGCGGGTCGGCATCGGGATCTCCTCCTCGGCGGCACGTGCAAGGGTGCGGACCCCCGCTCTATCCGATGGCGGCCCGACCTGCGAGCCCTCGGCGTCGCTCCTCGGCAGGTCGCTCTTCGCACGGGCACGCGAGCTCGGCATCCTCGACGGGTCGACGACCCCGAGGGATCAGGCGGCGGCGCGCTCGCGCCGGCGACTCCACCAGACGAACGCGGCGATGCCCAGGGCCACGCCCAGGCCGTCCGCCACGACGTCCAGGGCCTGGGGAAAGCGCCCCGGCACCAGCCCTTGGAGGATCTCGATCGCCGCGCCGTGGGCGGTGCCGATGAGCCAGGTCGCGCCTCGTCGATCGGCGCCCAGGGCTCGGAGACCCAGCGGCCCGAAGGGAGCCCAGAACAGGGCGTGGGCGAGCTTATCCGCTTGCCAGATCGGGGGCATCAGCGGTGGCAGCTTGGGGTACAGGGCCAGGCCCGCGATGAAGAGGCCCCAGGCCCACCACGGAGCCCAGCGCGCGAGCGCCGATCCGGTGGGAGGGGGCGTATCCCCGGCCGGCGAGCTCACATCTCGTACTCGCCGAAGAGATCGGGGTCGAGATCCTCGAGGCGGATGCGGGGGTCGAGCACCGGCTGGGGGCCTTGGGGGCCCTCGGCGGGTGGGGCCTCGGGCGTGGCGGCGCCCTGTTCCGAGGCGAACCCCGCCGGGACGATCTCGCCCTTCGAGCGCTTGGGGGGGCTCGGCACCGGCCCGGGCACGCCGTCCTCCTCTGGCTCGAGGGCCGCGTCGCTGATGCCGCCGGCCTCCTCCATCACCGCGCGGGCGACGTAGATGCTGGCGCCGGTCCGCACCGCGAGGGCGATGCCGTCCGACGGGCGGGCGTCGAGGACCCAGCTATGCCCGGCGGCATCGCTGATGGTGATCTCGGCGTAGAAGGTGCCCTTGATCAGGTCGGTGACCACGACCCGGTCGACGTGGATCGAGAGCTCCGCGAGGGTGCTGACCATCAGGTCGTGGGTCATGGGTCGGGGGATCTCGAGGCCTGCGAGGGCCGCCGCGATCGAGGCCGCCTCTGCGCTGCCGATGAAGATCGGCAGGTACATGCGGGCCTCGTCGAGGCCGTGGAGCACGACGATCGGCGATTGGGTCTTGGGGTCGACGACGATGCCGCCGACGCGCATAGCGAGGATGGGCTTTTCCATGGAGGAGGGACCCACGGGCTCCGCCCGCTATGCGGGAACGGGAGCCCCGTGCAGGCTGTGGGCCATGATCTCGTCCACCCTAACGTGGGCCAGCCGGCCATTCCAGCGGGCCTGCCAGAACTCTCCGGCGGGCACCGGGAAGTTCACGATGACGTTCGTCCGGGTGCGCCCCATCATCTGCCACTCGCCCGGGGCGCCCTCGTGCAGGCCCTTGCGCTGGTTGCGCGAGGGGCCCTCGACCAGGACTTCGACCGTCTCGCCGAGGTAGGAGGCGAGCGCGGCCTCGCTGATGGTCTTCTGTACACGCTGGACCTCCGCGAGGCGCTCCTTCTTCACGGCGGTCGGCACGTCGTCGACCAAGGCGGCGGCGCGGGTGCCGGGGCGCTCGGAGTACTTGAAGGCGAAGATCGAGTCGAAGCGCACCTCCTCGAGGAGCTCGAGGGTGCGCTGGAAGTCCTC
>CAZEHU010000399.1:0-3996 GCA_964511605.1 uncultured Myxococcales bacterium | reverse complement strand
CTCGGACTCCGAGAGCCAGCGCAGGGCCATGCCGAAGCGATCCCCCAGCCGGCACAGGTTGCGCATCGGCCACAGGCGCGCGCAGTGGTCGGGCAGCTTGTCCACGAGGTGCGAGCGGCCGAGGCCCCGCGCATCCAGATCCCGATCCATCGCGTCGATGCGCGCGAAGAGCTCGAGCTCCTCGTGCCCGGTCTCCCTGAGCAGCTCCTCGAGCACCGCGAGGCGCGGCCGCGAGCGCGCGGCGAGCACCGCCTCGCCCAGCGGGCCGTAGGAGGCCAGCGCCTCCGCATCGAGCAGGCCCACCCACTGGGCCTTGCAGCCCACGTGCTCGAAGCCACGCACCAGCATGCGCTGCCAGCCGCGGTCGAAGCAGAAGGCCCGCATCAGCTCGAGGTCGTGTTCGGTCAGGGGGGCCGTCTGGATCGGACCGACCGTCGCGCCGGCCGTGCGCCGATCGCCCCAGATCTCCACCAGCTCCTCGAAGCGGGCGCCCGTCGTCACCTCGAGGAGGCGACCATGCTCCCAGCGCTCCAGGGCCCCGCCCCTCGCCGCGGGCAGGGCCAGCTCCTGCAGGAAACGATCGGAGCCATAGGCGTGCTGGTAGGGCTCCGGCCACGAGGGACCACCCGGTCCGCGGGGGCCATGGAGATCCCGCACCGCCAGGCGCCGCGCGCTGGTCTGGAAGGCCATGAAGTCGATGTCGCCGAGCACCGCCGGCGTCTTGCTGGGGAGCGCGCCCTGGGGGCCCTCCTCGAGCTCGCCCCCGTCAGCCGCCTGAACGTCCTCGACCTCGGGATCGCTGCCATGCCGCGTCTGGGCCTCCGCCGCGCGCCGATCCTCCGGGCGCTCGCCGAGGTCCACCTCCCGCGGGGGCTCCGCGAGGCACTCGCAGATCTTCGCCACCGTATGCTTGATGCGCTCGGGGGTCGCCGCGTCGTCCAGCTCCCAGGTCTCCGGACCGTGGAAGTAGGCCACCGCATGCCGCGGACCCTCGAGGAAAGCCGCGATCGCCTGCTCCCCGCGCACATACCAGGCCAGGCGAACGCCCTTGCCCTCCTTCGGGCCCAGCTCGATCTCCACCGAGGCGCCGGCGAGACGGCGCACCGAGCGCACGCTCCACGTATCGGGCAGCACCCCGGCCTCGGCCAGCATGGCGCCGATCGCTCGCTCGAGGCGAGGGATGGTGGGGCGCGGGCGGGAGCGATCCACCTCGTCGGGGCCGCGGGCGACGCCGCTGCCGGTCGCGGCAGGCTCTGCCACCACCGCCGCGGGCTCCGTCTTCGCTTCGATCCGCTCCTCGGAGTCGCGCTCGTCGGCGCTCGGCGCCAGGCGCACCACCCGGGTGCTCGAGGCCAACGCGGCGCAGAGCGCAGCCGCGGCTTGCTTCACCGCGGCCGGCGTCTCCGGGGCGTCCAGGTCCACCGTATCGGGCCCGCTGCGGTAGCTGATCCGGTAGCGCTCGCCCTCGAGGAAGAAGGGGATCGCCTCGGGGCTCCTCTCATGGAAGCCCAGGTGGACCGCCCCTCCGCCGGGGGCCAGGAAGGCCAGCACCACGGAGCGCTCGCCCAGGCGCCGCACGTCCTGGAGCTGCCACCCCGGCGGCATCGCCGAGGCCTCCTCGAGGAGCGCCTCGACGGCCTCCTTCACACGAGCCAGGGTCACACCACCGATGCTTTGGGACGACGTCTTCATCGCTTGCCTCTCCAGTCGCGCCCAGGTTCCTCCTGCAGCGCACCCGAGGTCATGACCGATGTCACGTGTGCTCGCGCCCGCTGTCCGGAAGGCCCGGGGAGCGCGCGCACCCCTGATCGATGTCACGGATGCCCGGTCTCCGGCGGCCCCGGACGCGCCACACCACGCGGCGCCTCCAGCACGGCTCCGGGAAGCGCCGGGCGGCGCTCCGGCGGGCCACCGCCGGCGCCCGAGCGCCTCAGCACCCCACCCGGACAGACGGCCACACAGTCGCCGCAGCCGACACACGTGGTGTCGAGGATGGCGCCACCGCCGACGAAGCCCATCGTCACCGCCCGGCCGAGGCCCATGCGGGTGATCACCTGTCGATCCCCACAGGCCCGGATGCAGCGATCGCAGTGGACGCAGAGCTCGGGCCTCACCTCGAGCCACTCGCCGCCGAGCTGGCGGGGCGGCGGGCTGGGCGGCGGGGGCAGGGTGGTGCCACGGACACCATGTCGCTCCGCGAGGGACTCCACCTCGCAGCCCTCGAGGCCGCAGCGCCCATGCTCCGAGAGCATCATCTCGAGGAGGAGGCGGCGGATGGTGTGGAGCCGCGCCGTCTCGGTCCGGACCCGCATGCCCTCCTCCGCGGGCACGGCGCAGGAGGGGACCAGCCGGCCCGGTCCCTGCCCGGCGCCCTCGTGGATCTCGACGAGGCAGAGCCGGCAGACCGCGCGCGCGGGCCGGCCCGGGAGGTGGCAGAGCCTCGGCACGCGGGCCCCCGCCCGATCGGTGGCCTCGAGCAGGCTGGTGCCCTCGGAGACCTCGACGGCATGGCCATCGACATCCAGTCGCACGGGGTCTCTGCGGTAGGACTTCATGGGGTGCATGCGGGACACTCCTCGGCCCTCAGGTGGGCCTCGACGAGGGGAGCGAAAGCGGAGAGCAGCGAGCGCAGGCGGCGCGGCGCCCCCCGCCCCAGGCCACAGGTGGAGGCCACCTCGAGCACCTCGGAGAGGGCCTCGAGGCCCTCGACCGTGCGCCCTCGGCCGCCGTGGGCGAGCCCGGCCGCGATGGCCTCGGCGCGGTCGGCCAGCTCCGCGGTGCCCACCCGACACGGGGTGCATCGGCCGCAGGTCTCGGTGGCGAAGAAGCGCAGGGTCTCGGCCACGACCCGGACCGGGCACTCGCCCGGTCCGAGCACGTGGATCTCGCCCGTGCCGAGCCCCGCGCCCGCGGCACGGAGCCGGTCATCGTCAAGGGGGAGCTCGAGGGCCCGCTCCCAGGGGACGAGGCCACCCGCCAGCCCCCCCACCGCGACCGCTGTCGGCGCCGCGCCGCCGGTCGCTCCGCCCGCGCCCGCGACCAGGTCGCCAAGCGGCGTGCCGAGGCTCGTGGCGTAGACGCCGGGCCGCGCGATCGCCCCGGCCAGGGTCACGAGCTTGCGGCGCCGCCCGCTGGTGATCGAGCGATGGGCCCCCGAGAGGGCCAGGGGCAGCCAGGCCAGGGTCTCGACGTTGTGGACCACCGTGGATCGGCCGTCGAGGCCGCACACCGCGGGCACGGGCGGACGGGGACGCGGCTCGGGGCGCAGCCCCTCGAGGTGGCTGAGGAGGGCGCTCTCTTCGCCGGCCACGTACAGGCCCGGCCCGTCGGCGACCTCGAGGATCCAGGCGACCTCTGGACAGCGGCGGGAGAGGCCCTCGAGCGCGGCCGGCAGGCTCCGCCGCGCGGCCTCGAACGCGGGATCGAGGACCAGCAGGGCCCGATCCGCCTCGAGCACCCACGCGGCGAGGGCCAGGCCCTCGAGCACCCGCTCCGGGTGGTGCTCGAGGAGCCACCGATCCTTCTGGCTCCCGGGCTCCCCCTCCTGGCCGTTGGCGATGACGACGCGGGGCCCGGGCACCGAGAGGCTCGCCCGCCACTTGCTGGCGACCGGGAAGTGGCCGCCGCCGCAGCCGGTGAGGCCGCTGGCCCCGAGGCTCTCGAGGACCGCGTCCCGGGCCCCGACGCGCAGCGCCCGCTCGAGCGCCAGCCAGGGCGGATCCGGGCCGAAGGGATCCCCGGAGGGACCCAGGGGGAGGCTGGCGATCCGGCCCGCCTCGCTCGTGCCCTCCGGCCGCAGCGGCAGCTCCGGGGGGATCCCCTCTGCGCCGGATCGCAGCCGGCCGGCCGCGAGACGATCGAGGAGCGGCGCGAGCGGGTTCATCAGGAGCACGGCCCACATCTCCGGGGCCGGGATCGTCGTGTAGAGCCGGCCCGAGGCGCCGAGGGCCCCGACGGCGATGATCCCCAGGCCTGGCTCGAGACCGAGCCGACGCG
>CAZEHU010000398.1:0-4004 GCA_964511605.1 uncultured Myxococcales bacterium | reverse complement strand
GCCCGCGTCCTCCACGGCCTCACGGGCAGCGCGGGCGACGGGATCGGAGTTCTCGACGACGCCGGCCGGCCGGTTCGACCCGGCGAGCTTCTCGAGGATCCTCCCCGCGTCGCGACCGAGAAGCTCCGCGAGCACTCGCGCGGTGATGGGGGCGTCGGCGGTCTTGATCCGGCTCGGGTCGGCGCTCACGGCCCATCGATGGACCGTGACGGCCATCAGCCGGCCGTCACGATCGACGATGTCGCCGCGCCAGTCGTCGAGGGGGATCGTACGGACGTAGTTGCGCTCGGCCTCGCGAGCGAGGGTGCTGCCCTCGACGGTCTGCAGGATGACGATCTGGACCCCCGCAGCGATGACGCCCGCGGCGAGCCCGAGGCCGACGAGGATCATGCGCAGGCGCAAGGAGGCCGCTCGGACCTCGGGCGTGCGGCTCGGATCCGGCTCGGCGGCGCGTGGCCGCTTCTGGGAGCTGGCGCTCAGCGCGCGCCTCGAGCGCCGGGGCCGAGGGTGGCGCCAGCGGAGTTGGGGGCGCGGAGGGCGGGGAGGGCATCTCGACAGGCGCGGCCGTAGGGCGTCTCGGGGCCGAGCTTACGGCACCGCTCGAAGTGCGTGGCGGCGCGCTCGAGCTGGCCGAGGGCTCTGTAGATCCGGGCGAGGAAGTAGTGGGGCTCGAGGTAGGCGGGGCAGAGCTCGGTGGCCTTCTCGAAGCGCTCGACGGCGCTTCGGGTCTCACCGACGTGGGCGTGGAGGCGGCCGAGGTTGTTGTGGCCGAGGCAGAACTCCGGCTTGAAGAAGATCGCCTTCTCGTAGTGTTTCCGGGCCTGTTCGTAGTGGCCGAGGTGGAAGAGCGCCCAGCCGGCATTGTTGTGGGCCAGGTAGGGGGTCGGATAGAGGGGCTTGTCGAGGAGGGCGTAGAAGTAGGGCAGGGCGGCCGCCCACTTGGAGTTCTCCAAGTAGAGGCTGCCCATCAGGTTCTGGGCCTCGTCGAAGTCCGGATCCACCTCGAGGGAGACGGCCAGGTGCTCCTGGGCGCGGGCGTAGTCCTTGCGGCCGAAGTAGATGAAGCCGAGGAGGTAGTGGGCGTCGCGATGCTTGGGGGCGATCTGGAGGACGCGGAAGAGCTCCTCGAGCGCGCTCTGAGGGTTCTGGTCGTAGAAGAAGTTGTTGGCGAGCTTGTAATGGAACTCGGCCTGCTCCTCGGCGGTCTTGGTGCGGGCATCGCCGGGGCCGCACGCGGGTGCGGCGAGGGCGCCGAGGACGAGGATCGCGAGGATCGCGAAGCCGAGAGCCGCGCGGCGGAGGGTGGCGGAGAGCGTCATGGTGCGCCTCCTTCCCCCGGTGCCGGGGGAGCGGCGGGGGCCGTGGTGGCCGTGGAGGCCGCAGGGGCCGGGGCGTCGATGCGGGCGCTGGGAGCCGTCTCGCCCGAAGGGATGACCAGCTCGTCGGAGGGGGCGGCGACACGCATGCCGAGGCGATCGCTCGCGAGGCGGCGGACGCGCTCCGGGTCCTTCCAGGTGGCGAGGCTGAGCTCCAGGCGCTTGGTACGCTCGAGGAGGCGCCTGGCCTCGAAGCGGCTCTCGTCGATGGCGTAGCCGAGACGGACCGTCTCGTAGCGGGCGTGGACCTGCCAGACCCCGGCGGCGGTGGCCACGAGGGTGACCAGCACGAGGCCGAGGAAGCGTCCGAGACCCCGCGGGACGCGGAGGCGGGCGAGGGAGTCCGCGGCGCTCATCGGGGGGCTCTCGTGTCGAGGGGGGCGCGTGCGGCGACGCGGAGGCGGGCGCTGCGGGCGCGGGGGTTCGCTCGGATCTCGTCGTCTGTGGCGGAGATCGGCTTGCGGGTGAGGACGCGCCAGGTGGGGCGCCAGTCCGAGGGGGGGGGCAGGTGCGCGGGGCGGTCCGGGCCCTCGGCGCCGCGGCGGAACTCGTGCTTGACGCGGCGATCCTCGAGGGAGTGGTAAGCGATGATCGCGCAGATGCCGTTGTCGGCGAGGAGGCGAGGGGCGGCGTGGAGGATGCGATCGAGGGCACCGAGCTCGTCGTTGACCGCGATCCGGAGGGCCTGGAAGACGGTGGTGGCCGGGTGGAGGCGGCGGCGGTGGCCACGGGCCGGGGTGGCGGCTTCGACGAGGCGGGCGAGATCGCCGGTGGTCACGAGGTGGCCCTCGCTCAGCGCAGCGAGGATGCGCTCGGCCAGGCGGCGGGCGCCGCGCACCTCGCCGAAGTCGCGGAGGATGCGGGCGAGGCCGTGGACGTCCAGGGAGCGGAGGAGCTCGAGGGCGGTGGCGCCGCGGCTCGGATCCATGCGCATGTCGAGGGGGGCGTCCGAGTGCTTGAGGCCGAAGCCGCGGTGGGCGTCGTCGAGCTGGTGGCTCGAGACGCCGAGGTCGAGCAGCAGGCCGGCGAGGGCGTGATTCGCGGGCAGCCCGGCGTCGTCGAGGAGATCCTCGAGCGCGCCGAAGTCACCCTGGAGAAAAGTGAAGCGGCCCGGCAGACGCCTGCCCTCCTCGAGGCGCTGCCGGGCTGCTTCCAGCGCCGCCGCATCGCGGTCGACACCGATCAGGGGCCTGTCATCCGTGGTGGCGTCGGCGAGGGCGGCCGTGTGGCCTCCTCCGCCGAGGGTCGCGTCCACCAGGGGGCCGGGAGGGGCGCCGGCGAACGCGCGGACGACCTCCTCGGTCATGACAGGGTTGTGGTAGGGGGATGGGGGCACCCAGGCCTCCCTCGGAGGGATCCATCCGGCGCGGGGGACGGCCCCAGATGGCGGTCGAAGTCGTGTTGTCGCGGGCCGGCTGGGAGCTCCCCACTCCCTCGCCGTCCCGTAGGGGTTCACTCGAGGCCCGCGAGGGCCGCGCCCAGCTCCGCGAGGATGTCCTCGTGGCGGTCGAGGACGTCGTCGAAGACGGTGTCGAGGTCCTCCGGGCGCCAGATCTGGAAGCGCCCGGAGTCCACGCCGACGAAGGTGGCGCTATCGGTCAGGCCGACGCGGCGGCGCTGCTCGGAGGGCACGAGGACGCGCCCGGCCCGGTCCACGTCCACGCGCACGGCGCTGCCGAAGTAGAAGAGCGCGAACTTCTCGAGGGCGGCGCTCTTGTTGGGGATGCGCGTGAAGCGCTCCTGATAGGCCAGGAAGCTCTTGGCGGGACGCACCTCGAGGTGGAGGGGACGGGCGAGGGCGTAGGTCACGTAGACGCTGCCCTCACCGTGCACGGCGAGCACGTTGCGAAAGTCCCGGGGCACCATCGTCCGGCCCTTCTCGTCGAGCGAGTGGTCGTGACGTCCCGAAAACAAGCGCGCTCCCTGCCGGCCCGTGGCCGTACGAATCCCGTGCGGCGAGTCGGGTCCGGCACCGAGCCGATCCACTACCCACCACCCTTTCCCACGTACTTCGAAGGTAGCCGGGCCCAGATTCGAACGTCAAGCGGCAAGAATCATTATATCTTCAAGGTGATCCACCGCATCCCACGGCTCCTTCGGGCCCTACGTCATCTTGGGTTTTGAAATGAGCTGCCCACGAGATGTAGGGGGTCTGATCGGGATCGTCAACTTCTTCCCCCTTCCGCGGAGCCGGCACGTAATTGCCGAACGGATGTTCAGGTTGGCGTTGCAAAAGTAGGCCTAAGTTCCTGGAATCTCGTGCGATCGTGTGAGGGGTGCTGGGAGGTCGTCGGGATCACGTGGGGAAGGGGTGGGGGGATGTGGATCGCCGCACCCGGCGCTCGGATGTCGGCCTCCCGAACAACCCGCGACCCTCGGAGGTTGGCCTCCGGAACGTACCTGCGAGCCTCGGAGGTCGGCCTCCCGAAGCCTCCGACAGTGACGGTCCTGGCGGGGTTCGCCGGGGAGGCGATTCGCTCTCCGAGGCTCGAAGCTCGAAGAGGGGGTAACGCCCCCCATAAGGGACGTTGAGGGCGCTTCGGGGCTCGAAGAGGGGGGAACGCCCCCGCGAGGGGACGTTGAGGGCGCTTCGGGGCTCGAAGAGGGGGGAACGCCCCCGCGAGGGGA
>CAZEHU010000397.1:0-4007 GCA_964511605.1 uncultured Myxococcales bacterium | reverse complement strand
TCCTGGGGCGGATCGCCGTCGTCCGCCCGCTGGTGGGAGCGGCTGGCGGAGCCTGGAGGAGGGAACTGGATGTGCTCGCTGCGATCGGCCCAGGCCAGCTCTCCGCTCCCCCCGGGGGTCCAGTGGCCCGGGAGCGCGGATAGGAGCAGGTTGGGCTCGTCACCATTGGGCCAAGGGGCCCCGTTGCCGAAGAACACCTCGAGGCCGCCATCGAGGTCCAGGTCCCCGACCTGCAGGCCCATGACGCCGCCGTAGCCGGCGAGGGACTCGGGGTCAGCTAGGCCGGAGGGGATGGCACGCGAGAGGAAGCCGCCGCTGCCGTCGCTGAGGTAGAGCCCGTGCGGCTCGGGGCCGATGCCGAGGAAGGACTGCTCCTGGAGGTTGTGGCGCGCGGCCACCAGCAGATCGACGTGGCCATCCTGATCGAAGTCCTCCGCGAGGGCGCCGAACGCGGCCCAAGGGAGCGCGAGCGCGGCCGGCGTGACGTCCTGGAAGCTCCCGTCGCCCTGATTCTGGTACAGGTGGTTGAGACCCAGGTACACGGGCACGAAGAGATCGGGCAGGCCATCGCCGTCGTAGTCCAGCCAGGCGCCCTGGTGGCCATCGCCGGTGTCGCCCAGGCCGGCGGCCTCGGCCACCTCCTCGAAGGTCCCGTCCCCGTGGTTGCGGTACAGGAGATCGGCGCTGGTGGTGCTGCTGTCCATCGGGGGCGCGCCGGGATGCTGGTTCCAGAGCACACCGATGAATTTCGCGGGCTCGCCGAGGGGATCCTTGGTCGCCACGAACAGATCGAGGTCGCCGTCGAGGTCATAGTCCTGCCAGGCGCCGCCGAAGTTCGCGCGGACCGCTTCGCCGATGCCCGAGGACGCGGAGACGTCGGTGAACTGAACGACGCCCCCCGGGTCGACGCCGTCGTTCCGGTACAGGCCATTGGGGCATGTGCTGCTGAACCCGCCGCAGGCCTCGAACACATCGGGGTCGCCGTCGCCGTCGTAGTCGGCGATCGCGACGGCAGTGCCCCAGATGGTATGGGGTACGGTTTGCTCGACGAATATGCCCGATCCGTCGTTCAGGAGCAGGGAGGAGCCGTCGCCGAGGTTCGACAACCACAGGTCGACGTCGCCATCTCCGTCGAAGTCAGCGGCACCGGCCCCGCGGTTCCGCGCGTCGGTCTGGGCGAGGACCGCCCCGGCGGCGCCGTCCTCGAGCGCCCACTCGAAAGGGCGAGCCAGGGGTGCTGGGGCCTCTGTCGCCTCAACGGGTCCGTCCGTGGGCTCGAAGACCGTGTCGCTCGTAGCGATATCGGCCGCCTGTGCGCCCCCGCGAGCAGGCTGGGCATCCTGGCGCCAGGGGGGAGCTGTCCGTCCACCGTCCTGCGCGTCCGCCCCCGGCGCGGAGGCGGGGGAGGTCCCCGAGAGGGTGGTGCAGGCGGGGGTCCCGGCGACGGAGGCGCCGACCAGCAGGAGCAACCGAAGGAGGGCGCTGCGCGCTGGGGCGTCGAGGCAAGGTCTGCGCAAGGTGCGACACGTTCAGGCCCCTGCTTCCATCGGCATTCGCCCCCCGGCTTTCCCCCAGCCGCCCCCTCACTCAGCCGGAAGCTCACACATTCGAACGCGCTGAAGGTGCCCCGCGCGACCGCCGCGGGCAAGCAGCAATCCGCGCCCCATGGGGCTGACTTCGAAACCGCGGCGGTCGCCGCGGGCCCTCGCCGCCTACGAGACCGCCCCACCTTCACGGGTCTCTCAGGTTCGCATAGCATCGCGAGGGGCCGGGAAGCGGAGCGTTTGCCATGAGGCAGCACGGCGAGATCGCCATCGTCATCGAACAGAGCGCGGACTGGGTCGACGACAGCCCCGCGGCGCGGGCCGCCCAGGCCGCCGGCCGGACCAGGGCACGCCGTCTCGGCGAGATCTCCGGTAGCGACATGCTCGCCCTCTTCGAGGCCGGCGTGGCCAAGGCCCTCGGGGGCACGACCTCCTTCGAAGAAGTGCGGCGCGGGCTCGCGCGCGAGGAGTAGGGAGGGGGGGCCGGCTTCGCTCCGACCCGCCCTCGACCCCATGGATACCAAGCTCCTCGTTCGCCAGCTCCAGCCGAGCCGAGACGCGCGGCAGCTCGGGCGCATGCTCGCTGTCTATGGCATCGCGGGGGCCGTCGCCGGGCTGGCGGCCGTGGTCTTCAGCTTCCTGGTCTCCGTCATCTCCGAGGGTCTGCTCGTCGGCCTCGCCGGCATCGATCCCACGGCCCGCGGCTGGACCACCGGGACGGCGACGATCTCCCTGCCGGACCTGAGCCGCCTCTGGCTCCTCGTGCTGCCGGCTGCCGGCGGGCTGGTGGGGGGCATCCTCTGCGCACGCTTCGCGCCCGAGACCTTCGGCACCGGCACCGGCGCGGTGATCGACACCTACCACCAGCGAGGCGGCGCGGTGCGCAAGCGCGTACCGCTCGTGAAGGCCCTGGCCAGCGCGTTCACCATCGGCTCCGGTGGCTCGGCCGGGGTCGAGGGTCCGGTGGGGCATATCGCGGGCTCCCTGGCGTCGCTCGTGGGCGACGCGTTCCGGCTCCCCCCCTCGGAGCGGAGGGTCCTCCTCATGGCCGGCGTGGCGGCCGGTGTCGGGGCCATCTTCCACGCGCCGATGGCCGCCTCGATCTTCGCGGCCGAGGTGCTCTACCGAGAGCTCGACATCGAGCACGAGGTGCTGGTGCCGGCGATCATCGCCTCCACGGTGAGCTTCTCGGTCTACGGCGCCGTGCACGGGTGGGCGCCGGTGCTGGCGATCCCTCCTGTGACCTTCTCGAGCTTCTGGGAGCTGGGCCCCTACCTGGTGCTGGCCCTGGTGGTGGCCGGCGCGGGGCGGGCCTTCGTCGGCATGAACCGCATGGTACAGCGGGGCCTCGGTGAGGTGCCGCGCCTGCCGCTCTGGCTGCGTCCGGCCCTCGGAGGGGTCGGTGTGGGGCTGGTGGCGCTCTTCGTGCCGCACGCGGCGGGCGCCAGCTATGGCATCGCGCAGACCGCCATCGACGGCAGCTCGGGCATGGTGGTGCTGGCCGGACTCGCGGTGGCGAAGATGCTCACCAGCGCCCTCACGGCCGGCTCCGGGGCGTCCGGTGGGCTCTTTGCGCCCTCTCTGGTGATCGGCGCCGCCATCGGGGGCTCCGTGGGGCTCGCGACCGAGGAGCTCCTGGGTCTCGATGGATACCTGGCACCCTCTATGGCGGTGGTGGGCATGGGGGCGTTCTTCGCGACGGTCGTCTCCGCGCCGCTGAGCACGGTGATCATGGTCAGCGAGGTGGCGGGCGACTATCGACTGCTGGTGCCGACCCTCTTCGTCTGCGCGCTCTCCTGGTTCCTGGTCCGCCGGCACAGCCTCTTCGCGAGCCAGGTGCGCACTCGCATGGATGCGCCGGGCCACATGTCGGACATGATGGACGCCGTGCTCCGGCGCATCACGGTGCGGGAGGCCCTGCACCCGGACCGGCCCGATCCGGTGACCGTGCCCCCGGAGATGCCCCTGCGCGAGCTGGTGGCTCACTTCGCCGGCACGAACCAGGCGGTCTTCCCGATCGTCGATCCCTCGAGTGGGCGTCTGCGCGGGGTCGTCGATGGCCGCCAGCTCCGGCGCACGATAGGGGAGAAGGGGATCGACGATCTCCTCATCGCTCGCGACTTCCAGGCGCCGCCGGTGGTGGTGCGTCCCCACGAGACCTTGCTCGATGCGGTCTCGCGCATGGGCGCCACGGGGTTCGACGAGATCGTGGTGGTCGACGATGCGATCCGCCCGGGCACCTCGAAGCGCGTGACCCGGGAGCTCCGTGCCGGCGGGGACGAGGCCTCGGGCATCGGAGGCCGCCTCGTCGGGGTCATCTCGAGGCGCAACATCGTCAGCGCCTACCACCAGCGCATGCTGCTCACCGCGCCCTCCCTCGACGAGCTGGTGGAGGGCGAGGCCACGAGCCCGGCCGACGCTCTCGCCCGGGCGGCCAGGACCCGTCGTCGCGCCCCGACCCTG
>CAZEHU010000396.1:0-4008 GCA_964511605.1 uncultured Myxococcales bacterium | reverse complement strand
CCGATCCGCTCACCCGGGTCTGCAACCGGCGCCACCTCGAGCTGCGCACCCACGAGGAGGTGGACCGAGCGCTCCGCTACGGCCGGGACCTCGCGTGCCTCTTCCTTGATCTCGACCACTTCAAGAGGATCAACGACACCTTCGGCCACGCGGCCGGCGACTCCGTGCTCAAGGCGTTCTCGGAGCGCCTGCGCGAGTGTGTCCGCAGCTCGGACATCATCGGCCGCTACGGCGGTGAGGAGTTCGTGGTGGTGCTGACGGAGACCTCGCCCGGCGGAGCGATCAGCACCGCCGAGAAGATCCTGGAGTTCACCCGCAACAAGCGCTTCGATGGCCTGCCACCAGGTTGGCAGGTCACCGTCAGCGTCGGCGTGGCGGTGCTGGGCCCCGGCATCGGCAGCGTCGACGACCTCTTCGACGCCGCCGACAAGGCGGTCTATCAGGCCAAGTCGCGAGGGCGGGATCGGGTGGAGGTCTCCAAGGCCATGGCCGCCTGATAGAGTCTCGGCCATGAGCTTCGTGCCCACGGTCTCCGAACCTATCGCGCACTCGCTGCATGTCCTGGCCTACATGGATCACGGGGAGCCGCTGAGTCCCGGCTATGAGCGACTGGACCGAAGGCTCCGGCGCGGGGGTCGCGCTCCACGCCGCTGGAGGCTGCCGGATGGTGCGGCGGTCACGGCAGCGGGGGCGCTCCACGCCCGAGAGGCGCCGACCCTGGACTCGCGATGGTTCGGACTCCGCTGGCTCGGGGGCGAGGAGACGGCGAGCCGGCAGCACGCCGAGCGTCTCGCGACGGAGGCCAACGCCTTCGATGCGGCCGGCCTCCTGCCTCGCGCGGAGATCGCGCTCATCGCCAGCCCCGCCGTGACACGACGGGGGATCGCAGTGCCCGATCCCTGGGTCGTCGCTCTCCACCCTCGCGCTCGTGGCCTCTCCGCCGTGCTCGCGACCGTGGCCGCCAGGCTCGAGCCCGATCTCGAGGACCTCGAGCTCCCGGTGCCCGACCGCCGCTTCCTGGCCCTGCAGCTCGCGGGCTGCGCGCTGTATCATGCGCGCGAAGAGTCCGGGCGCCCGGACTGGTTGGCGAGCATCGCCGACGATCTCCTGCCGACGAAGGAGCGCTCGGCCCGGTGGGCCGACCAGCTCCTCCGCATCGCCGATCAGGTCCTCGACCAACCCCCAGGGGAGGTGGAGCGCATCACCCGCGGGCTCGCTGATCGCCGCCCCGAGCGTCTCGAGCGGGCGTGGCGGCGTGCCTTCTTCGCCCCGGCAGGATGGGACCTGGCGGCATGGATCGGAAGCTGCAGTGCGAAGGACCCGGAGCGCAGCGCTCCGCCCGCCGAGGAGGCGGACTCCGGCTGATCGGAGCCCGGTCGGAGCCGGGATCGTGGCCCTCGACATTGGCGTCGCCAAGATCCCCCTCGTACGCGTTGCGCCTCGACCGGCTCCCTGCTATCGTGCGCGCCCCTGGAACGGGAAAACCCTTTGATATCGATGGGGTTTTCCGCCACGACGATGGAGGACGAGGATGCTCCGACGGGCTTCGACTCTGATGACCGGTCTCCTGGCTGCTCTCCTGCTCGCTCCGCACGCTGTCGCGCAGGAGGCGACGACCCCTGCCTCGGTCAGCAACCCCCCGATCAACGTGCAGATCTTCCGTCCGGCCACCCACTACGGGGATCTCTTCACGGTCTCCGGCTCGGACATCGCCGACTCTCACTACTACCACGCCGGTGCGCTCTTCCACTTCGGTAAGAACCCGCTGGTCTTCGTGGAGCCCACCGACCGGCGCCACGAGCTCATCCAGGAGCAGCTCACCCTCGATCTCTTCGGCGGCTACTCGCTCGAGGAGTGGTGGATCGACATCGGCCTCGCTCTGCCCGTCCACCTGATGAACCAGGGAGAGGTCGAGGGCTTCGCCCAGCAGGGCATCGATACCGAAGCCATCTCTGGTTTCGCTCTCGGCGACGCTCGGCTGAGCATCAAGCAGAAGATTCTGGAGCGCGAGGAGGGCGCGGACGGGCTCGGTGTGGGCTTCGACTGGCTCTTTGTGCTCCCGACGGGCGACTCGGACTCCTTCGTCTCCGATGGCTTCGTCTTCGCGCCGACCGCGCTGGTGGACTGGCGTATCGGCCCCCTCCTCCTCGTGGCCAATAGCGGCTACTCGCTGCGCTCGGACGAGAGCATCATCTTCGACAACAACTTGTACCTGCGCACCGGGAGCGAGGCGTTCTGGCGACTCGGTGGGGCCTACGACCTCATCGGTGAGGAGCGCGCCGCCATCGAGACCCTTGGCTTCGAGCTGCAGCTCATCGCGGAGCTCCAGGGCACCATCGCGGGTGAGGACCACGCCAACTCCGACCGCATGGAGACCGCCTTCGGCGCCAAGGCCCACTGGCCGGACCTCGGAGTGCACGCCACCCTCGGGGGCGGCTCCGGCATCGTCTCCGGCTACGGCAACACCAAGTTCCGCATGTTCTTCGGGGCGGGCTGGTCGCCCGTGCACTCCCGCGACAACGATCAGGACGGCCTCTTCGACGAGCGCGACGAGTGCCCGGCGGAGCCGGAGGACAAGGATGGCCACGAAGACGAGGACGGCTGCCCCGATCCCGACAACGACGGTGACGGCATCCTCGACGGACCCGACGACTGCCCGAACGACGCCGAGGACAAGGACGGCTTCGACGACGCCGATGGCTGCCCGGATCCCGACAACGACGGCGACGGCCTGAACGACAGCGAGGATCAGTGCATCGACGAGCCCGAGGACAAGGACGGCTTCAAGGACGAGGACGGCTGCCCGGAGCCCGATAACGACGAGGACGGCGTGCCCGATGTGGCCGATAGCTGCCCGCTCAAGCCGGAGACGAAGAACGGCTACCAGGATGACGACGGCTGCCCGGATCAGACCCTCGCGAAGGTGGAGAAGGGCAAGATCGTCATCTTGGACAAGATCTACTTCGAGAGCGGCAAGGACGTGATCAAGGAGGAGAGCTTCCCGGTCCTCAAGGCCGTCGCGGGCATCCTCCGCGCGAACTCGGAGATCCGGGTGCGCATCGAGGGACATACCGACGACAAGGGGAGCGACAAGCGCAACCTCAAGCTGTCCCAGGCCCGCTCGGAGGCCGTGAGGGCCTTCCTGGTCGGCGAGGGCGTGGTCGAGTCCCGTCTCGAGGCCCAGGGCTTGGGCGAGGAGCGCCCGGCCGTCGAGGGCAAGACGAAAGAGGCTCGTGCGGCCAACCGCCGCGTGGAGTTCCAGATCCTCGAGTAGTACCGACAGGGCCGCGCTCGACACGGCCCGGCGGCAGGAGACAGAGACGATGGGCGCTTTCAAGGGTTCGATGACGGCGACCGCGTGGTACGTGCGCGGCAAGCTGCCCAAGCAGCTCCGAGATAGCTTCACCCGCAGCCTGAAGGCCCGCGCCTTCAGGGACATCGAGATCGAGAGCGACCAGACCGAGAGCTTCGGCTGGGTCTCTGCGCTCGATGCTTTCGACGGCGACCTCACGCCGGACAAGTGGTTCTACAACGACTACGTCATCTTCCGGCTCCGGCAGGACGTCCTGAAGGTCGCGCCCTCCCTGTTCCGCTTGCACCTCGAGAGGGCCCGGGCGGAGTTCTTGGCCGAGAGCGGCCGGGAGCGCCTGAGCCGGAGCGAAGAGGACAACCTCAAGGAGCTCCTCGAGCGCAAGCTGCGGCGGCGGCTCCTTCCGAATACGAAGGTCTTCGAGGTCGTCTGGAACCTCGATCGCGGCGAGCTCTGGCTCTTCACCTCCAGCCAGCGCCTCCAGGAGGTCTTCGACGACCTCTTCGGCAAGACCTTCGAAGGACTCACCCTCGCTCCTCGGAACGTCTACAGCCGGCTGGAGAGCCTCGATCTCGACGATGACCAGATCGACGGTGTCGCCCACCTCGAGCAGACGGTCTTCGCCGCGCGCCCGCACCTCCGCCGCGAGGCTGTCTGATGGATCACGTCACCCGCACGCTCCGGACGCGCTTCCTCGG
>CAZEHU010000395.1:0-4024 GCA_964511605.1 uncultured Myxococcales bacterium | reverse complement strand
CTCGGCCTCCGCGCCGTGGGCGGGACCCGAGATCCCTTTCGTGGACCGCGCCCACCTCGGAGCGCGCACTTCAGGATCTCGAGGCGCTCCTCGCTCATGTGGCCAGCGATCGCCGGGGCGCCGCCCGGGCCCTCGGCGAAGAGATCCTCGAAGCACTCGAGAGGCTCCTCGTCTTCCCGAGCTCGGGACGCGCGGTTCCGGAGCTGGCGTCCGGCGAGCATCGCGAGCTCATCGTCGGTCCCGTCCGTCTCGTCTACCGGGTCGCCGGCGAAGAGGTCCGGATCCTGGCGTGTGTGCACGCGAGTCGACGCATGGGGCCGGAGCTGCTCGGCGAAGCGGAGGAGGGCTGAGCGCAAGCAGAGTGCCTAGAGCCGCGCGACCAGCTCCATGCGCGCGCCCTTGAACTCCGGGAAGATGCGGCAGACCCCGGCGACGCACTTCAGGCCCCCGCGCTGGCTCCCGCCGGTGGCGCGGAGTTGGATGCGCTCCGTGGCGTGCCAGCTCAGGATTCCGGCGAAGAAGTGGTTGTCGGTGTTGGGGTTCTGGGTGTCATAGCCGTACTCGAAGGTGAGGCCGAAGGCGCTGGCCTTCTCGGCGCCCAGGAAGACCGAGCCGCGGCGGTAGCTGGCGTCGCCATCGGTGCGGAATTCGTTCTGGCTGCTGACCAGGAGGGCCCAAGCCGGCGCAAGGCGCTGCAGCCAGTCGAGCTCGAAGTGGACCATGCCCTTGAGGTGCTTGCCCTCCTCGTCCTGGGACTCGTCCCGCCAGCCGCCCGAGCCGTAGAGGTGGGAGCCGCCGAGCTGGTAGGTATGCTCGAAGCCGGCGTAGGCGTGGAGGTGGTTCTGGCGCGTGAGGTCGTCGCCGGGGTTGAGGATACGGTACAGCCCGTTGACGTAGACCACCGTGTCCCCCTCGCTCAGGGACTGCTCGAGCTTCAAGCGCCCGCCCATCACGTCGCTCAGGTTCCGCACCTCCTGGTCGATGCGCTCGAGGGTCGGCGGCCGGTTGTAGGCGAAGACGGTGCCCAGGGCCTGGTTCGTGGAGCCGTTGATGCCGAGGGACTCCATCCACGCGGCCTCCACGAGGAGGAGGAGGTCGTCGGTCAGGAAGATGTCCGCCGTCAGGTAGGCGGCGTTGCCGTCCGTGGTCTTCTCGTCGCGGGTGACCTGCTGGAAGGCGCCCTCCGCATAGAGAGCCACGCTATCCTCGGCCGAGCGCCACTCGGCCGCGAGGCCCACGGCGGCCGTGGACTCGTCCTCGATGATGCCGGGGGGCTCGGTGGGCTCCACGTAGACCCCGAAGGCCTCCACCTTGCTCTGGAAGCTCGGCTGGAAGGCCAGGTTGGCCCCCACGATGGCGTCGTCGGTATCGCCCAGGAACTTCTGATCCACCGTGTCGAGGTTCGCCGGGTTGGCGTAGCCCGCGAAGGCGCCGGCGCTGAGCTCCTTGCCCCGCCAGCCGAGCTGGCCGCCGCGGATCGTCACGTCCACGCCCAGCTCGTCGATCTTGCGGATGCCCAGGATGAGGCCGCGGCCGAGCTGGCGGTAGAAGTCCCCGGCCTCGAGCTCCCAGTCGCCGAGGCGGTAGCGGGCGCTGAGGCGCTCGAGGCGCATATCGTTTCGGTAGGCTGGGCCGAGGGGCTCGGAGGCCGGATCGTCGAAGAGGATCGTATCCGCCCGCAGGCTGGTCGACAGGCCCCCCGAGGAGCCGATCATGTTCAGGCGGTTCACCCCGATCAGGTAGTCGTTGTCGGCGTCGCCGGGCAGGGCGTCGTCGACGTCGAGGCGATACTCGCTCAGGAGTGTCTCGGTGACGCTCAGGCGGACGTCGCTCCCGGCCGCACCCGCCGCGGGGGCCGCGAGGAGCGCGAGCGCGAGCAGCGCGGTGGCGCGCGATCGAGCGCGCGGCCCACCGCTCATCGAGCTGGCTCGCCCAGCAGCTCCTCGATATGCGCCTGCACCTTGGGCAGGTCGCCGGTGCTGTAGCCCTCGTGGTCGTAGGCCAGCCGCCCCTCGCGGTCGACGTACACCGTGTAGGGCACGGTGCCGCGCGGGTTGATGAGGGAGGAGGCCTTGCCTTCTCCGTCGGGCACCACGGGGAACTTCCACTTCTTGCGCTTGGCGATCGAGCGGATGCCGCTGGCGGTGTCCGGCCCGTCGGTGGCGATAGCGAGGACCTCGAGGCCCTCGCCCTTCTTGGCCTTGTAGAGGCGGTTCAGGTCGTCGAGCTCCTGCTTGCAGGGCTTGCACCACGTGGCCCAGAAGCTGATGACCACCACCTTGCCTCTCAGCCCGGAGAGGCTCACCTCCTGCCCCTTGAGGTCCTGGAGCGTGAAGTCGGGCACAGCGGCGCGCTCGCCGCTCCCCCCGGCGCTCAGAGGCGCGGGCGTGGCGGGACCGGTCGCTGGCGCGGGTGCCGGCGCGGCCGAGAGGGCGAGGGTGAGGCCGAGGGTAGCGAGCGTCATGGGGCTACTCCGTGCAGAGTCGGGACTCGATGGAGGCGGAGGCCGAGTCCGGGTTGAAGCCCACGCCGATCGAGAGGATCTCCATCGTGCAGAGGTCGACGAACATGTTCATCGGCGCCGAGGACTTGTCGTAGTAGTCTCCGAAGACACCCTCGGTGTCGGCCACCACCGGGAAGGTCGTCCCGTGGGTATTGGCCCACTTGCTCGCGTCGGCCACAGACGCCGGCTCGAAGTCCTGGTTCTCGAAGACCGCGAGGAGGATCTGTAGGCCCGCCTCCTCCCAGCGCTCGTCGAGCTCGATGAGCTCGGGCTGCTCCTCCTTGCAGGGCGCGCACCACTCGGCCGCGGTGGAGATGAGGAGGAGGGACTTGTTCCCTTCGGCCCGGAGCCCGGAGAGCGTGAGCTCGTTGCCCTCGGAGTCGGTGAACGTCAGGTCCTCGAGGATCCCCCCCTCCGCGGTGCCGAAGGGCCCCACCGGGTAGTTGTCGGCCGTCGGGGCCTCGCCGCCGCAGCTCACCGCGCCGATCGGCTCCGGCGAGCACGTGCCCGCGTCGGAGTCGCAGGCGAGGGGGCCGAGGGCAGCGCCGACGAGCGCCGCCGAGCCGAGGAGCGTGAGGAGTCTACTGCGGGACATACGTGACCCAGGTCAGGAAAGGGAGGCCGGTGACGGTGTCGAGGCTGATCATCCCGTCCTCCACGGTGGCCTCGGAGATCTTATGCCAGACCCCCTCCTGGAGCTCTCCGCCGTCGGCATCGTGGTAGGCGATCCCGCCGAGCACGTAGACGACGACGGTCGTGCCGTTGGCCACATTCATCGCCGGCAGCCGGGCCGCGTAGCTCGGCGGCGCCTCGCCCCCGAGGAAGATGTCGAAGGTGGGGTAGAAGGCCCAGGCCCCCGGGGCTTCGTCGATGACGCCGCCCGAGCACATGTCCAGGTCGGCTGCGTCGACCCAAGCCGCCTGGAGCGACTCGTAGTCCGACTGGAAGAGGAAAGCGTCCGCGGGCACCACGTCGATCTCCAGCCCGCCCGAGAACGTGACGGTATGCACCTTATTCTGCGCTCCCTCGTCCCAGGGCTCCGCGGCATCCGGAGGGAGCGTGGCGTAGAGCTTGTGGGGGATGTCCATGGCCATCGGGCCCTCTCCGTCGTCGACCGGCACGTCGCAGAGGTAGCGGCTCCAGGTCTGCCCCGGCTTGAAGACGTGCATCGTCAGCTCCTCGATGCACTGGAGGTGGTCGGGGATCGGGTAGTCATAGGCGCCGTCCGTGCCGGAGTCGACGGGGTTCATGCACTCGTAGGTCGCGGAGGTGCGGATGCACGCCTGCACCTTGGTGGCCGCCACGGGCTCGCCATCCTCGAAGACGACCGAGCCCGTCAGCTTGGTGGTCACGCGGCAGTCTCCGACACCTCCTGTCTCGCCGCCCGCGCCCTCGGGCTCGGCGCCGGTCTCACCTCCCGTGCCGGTCTCACCACCGGCGCCACCGCCCGTGCTACCGCCGGGTGTTCCGGCGGAGGCTGCAGGGGGATTCGAGCCGCCGCCGGGCGAGTCGCAGCCCCAC
>CAZEHU010000394.1:0-4029 GCA_964511605.1 uncultured Myxococcales bacterium | reverse complement strand
GTCATGAGGCTCACCGGATGGCTGGAGGCTGGCTCCTCGAGCCGCGCCGAGAGCCGATCGAGCACCCCCGCCAGCCCTCTCATCGCTCGCCGGGTGCGAGCTCGCTGGGCCTCGGAGCCGGGCGGCGGCGCTCCCTGTTCCAGCCGCTCCTCGAGCGCCTGGGTCAGTCCCTCGAGCAGCGCCGCCAGGCCGTCGGCCCGCGCCAGCAGCGGGATGCCGAGGTCGGCGTCCGCCAGCGCCGCGGTGGTGGGTCCCAGGGCGTCCTCCTCGAGGAAGTAGAGGGCATGCTCCGCGAAGCCCTCCAGCTCGACGCGGTGGACGACCTCCCGCACCGGGCCCTCCCCCTCGGGCGCGGGTAGCTCGCTGGCCAGCGCGTCGGCGACCTGGCGGCGCAGGGTCGGGCTGCCCCCTTCGATGAGCGCGACGAGCTGCCCTGGGGAGCCGAAGCGCTCGAGGAAGCCCTCGAGCCGGACGAGGTGGGGATCGTCGGCCTCCACCAGCGCCCGATGTCCCGCCGCGATCTTCAGGCCCGGGATCGCCAGGGCCGCGAGCACGGTGAGCACGAGGGCCAGCGCCAGCACCCTGTGGGGATGCTCGCTCGCAAAGCGGGCCAGGGTGGTCAGGAGGTGGTCGCGCACCGCCCGGGAGGCTGGCACGGAAGCGCCCCCTGTGCCACCGTGCGCGGCTGGCGGTCCTTGCATCCGGCTCGCCCCTTCATGGATTGGAACGGGTTTCGGTTCGATGACGTACACCCCCGCTACGCCCCTGCGTCCCTCGACCTCCTCGCGCACGCGCCGCATCGTGTCCTGGCTCGGGGCGCTCTTGCTCCTCGTAGTGCTCGGCTCCGATGGGCGGGCCGAGACCGTCCAGGAGATCATCGGCACGGTGGACGGCGGCGGCCACGATCCCGGCGATCAAGTGCTGGAGTACGACATGATCACCGACCGGCCCGGCAAGGATCGGATCATCATGTCGGTCCGCGCCTACATCCGCCAGACCCGGCGCGTGACGGAGTTCCTGGCGCCCGCCGACCTCAAGGGCACCAAGGTGCTCACCCTCTCGGCGACCCAGATCTACGTCTACCTGCCGTCGTACAAGAAGGTCCGCCGCGTCGCGAGCCACGCCAGCCGCCAGAGCTTCATGGGCACCACCTTCAGCCAGGCGGAGCAGGCCCTGAGCCGCTATGCGGATCACTATCGGGGGGAGCTGGTGGAGGAGGACGCGGAGAGCTGGACCTTCACGCTCAGCGCCTTCGAGCCCGAGGAGATCCCCTATCCGCGCCTGGGCTTGAAGGTCCACAAGGAGATGCGCCGCAGCCTGCGCATCGACTACTTCGACGAGCTCGACGCCGCGGAGCCCATCAAGACCGAGGAGCGCCTCGACTACGAGTGCCGCGGCGAGGTCTGCCAGGCTCGCCGGATCGTGATGCGCGACCATCGTGTGCCCGGCCACCAGAGCACCATCGTGCGCACGGGGTGGGTGAGCGACGCCAAGCTGCCGAAGCGACGCTTCAGCGTGCGGGCCCTGTCCCAAGCGCGCTGATAGGAGGCTGTACCGCATTGCTTCGCCGGCGTCTCGACGCCGCTGTCGGCCGATCTCGCGTCCGACAAGTCGGCAACATACCCCCGGTATACCCGCTCCCTTCGGTCACGGGCTCTTGTGGCCCTTTGGGCCACCGCCGCGACGCTCCGCGTCGCTTGGACTTCTCGGACCGCTTCGCTCGCGAGATCGACTCGACATCGACGCCGATCCACTCGACGCCCCAATCCGGTACAGCCTCCTAGCGGATATCCGTGACCGACCAGTGGGCGACGGCCTCCTCGATGCCCTTGAGCATCGCACCGTCGCGGGCCTCGTAGTGCAGGCGGCTGCCGCACTCGTCGAAGACGCTCTCGCCGATGAGGGTCTCGCCGGCCTTGGCGATGCCGCAGAGGCGCGCTGCGCGGTTCACCGTGGGCCCGACGACGGTGTAGGACATCGTCTTGGTGGAGCCCATATAGCCCGCGACCGCCTCGCCGGTGTCGATGCCAATGCCGGTGTGGATCGGCGGCAGGCCGTCCATCTCGCGGAGCTGGTTGAACTCCGCCATGACCTTCTGGATCTTCACCCCGGCTTCGGTGGCCTTGAGCGAAGCGTCCTCCACGTCCACGGGCGCCGACCAGATCGCCATCACCGCGTCGCCGATGAACTTGTCGACGGTGCCATTGGTCTCGAAGATCTGGTCCACGAGCACCTCGAAGTACTCGTTGAGCATCTTCACGAGATCCTGCGGCGGCGCCTTCTCGCTGAGGGCTGTGAAGCCGCGGATGTCGGTGAACATCACCGAGATCCGGCGCATCTGGCCGCCCTTCTCGATCGAGAGCTCGCCGGAGACCACCTGCTCCACCAGGTTCGGGCTCAGCATCTTCTCGAACTTCTGGCGGGTGAGGGCCGCGGCCTCGATCTTCTCGACGAGGCGGGAGTTCTCCACCGCGATGGAGGCCTGCTGGGCGATGCCCTGGAGCATCGCCAGATCCTTCTCCGTGAAGGCATTGGCGGCCATCTGGCTGTCGAGGTGGATGATGCCGATCACCGACTTGTCGCGGGCGAGGAGCGGCACACACATCGAGGAGCGGATGCCCTGGATGATGATGGACTTGGCCTGGCTGAAGCGGGCGTCGTGCAGGGCGTCGGAGGTCAGCACCGCCTGCCGCTCGGTGAGCACCTTGCGGAGGATCGTCTTGGAGAGGCTGATGGGCTCGGAGGTCTTCTTGCCGCGGACCTTCACGGCGCGCGGGATGAGGCGTCCGCCGTCGTCGCCCGCGAGCAGGATCAGGCCACGATCGGCCTTGAAGAGGCCGAAGAGCTGATCGAGCAGCCGGGGCAGGAGGCTCTCCATGCGCACGTCGCCGGCGATGTCGTGCTGGAGGCGCGCGGCGATGCGCAGCTTCTCGTAGTCCCGCTTCAGCGAGTCCACGTCCTGGATCATGTCGACCGGGAGGAACTCCTCCGCGGTGGTCTGGGCGACGGCGTTGCAGATCGACGACTCGAGGGCGTCGCCGATGCTGACCTCGTGCTTGCCGGTCCCCGCCTCGACCTCGTCGTAGAAGACCATGTTGGTCGAGCCGACGGCGATGCGATCGCGGTGGTGGAGGGCGACGTTGCCGGTGATGCGGACGTCGTTGATGTAGGTGCCGTTGAGGCTGCCGAGATCCTGGAGGGTCCAGCGGGGGCCATCCTTGCGGACGATGATGTGCTCCTTGGACACCAGGCGGTCGAGGCATTGGATCGTCTGGCCCGGGTGGCGGCCGATCGTATTCACCTCCAGGAGCTCGTACTCCCGGGTGCGTCCGTCCGCCATCCTGACGACGAGCTTGGCCACTTCTCCTCCATTTCACGGGTGCCAATCGGCACTCCCCGTGGCGACGGGCGCCATACTAGCGCGTCGGAACGGTGCCGACCACCACACGCGGGCATCCCGCGTGGTCGTGCACGAGGCGTACCCCGTCGAAGCCAAGGATCTCGAAGAGTTCCACGACGCGTTCGCCCTGCCGGACCGCGCTGATCTCCATCACCAGGGCGCCTCCCGCGCGCAGGATCTCGGGGTCTGTGGCGTCCCGCGTGATCGCCTCGATCGCCTCGGTCCCCGCCGGTCCGGAGACCAGCGCCTCTCGGGGCTCGAAGTCCCGCACCTCGGGCATCAGCCCGGCGAGCTCGGTCTCGGCGAGATAGGGTGGATTGGAGACCACGAGATCGAAGGGCGTGCCGCCCGCGGCCTGCCACAGGCCGCGGAGCCCGGACGCCTCGTGCACCTGGACTCGGTCGGAGACCTCGAGCTCACGGGCGTTGAGGCTGGCTGTGCGCAGGGGCGCGGCAGCAATGTCGCCCCCGTGGACCGTCACGCCGGGCAGCTCGGTGGCCAGGGCGATCGCGATGCAGCCCGAGCCGATGCCGACATCCGCCACGCGGCGCACCCCTGCCTGCCGGGCGACGTCGAGGACCTCGGAGACGACGAGCTCGGTCTCGGGGCGCGGGATCAGCACCCCGGGC
>CAZEHU010000393.1:0-4043 GCA_964511605.1 uncultured Myxococcales bacterium | reverse complement strand
GCCGCGCGCGACGAGGCACGCTCGGCCGCGGCGTCTGCTGCTGCATAGCGCGCCGACCCCCGCGCGCCCGCGGCGTCCCCGGCTGCTGAGCGCGACGAGGCACGCTCGGCCGCGGCGTCTGCTTCTGCTGAGCGCGACGAGGCACGCTCGGCCGCGGAGTCTGCGGCTGCTGAGCGTGACGAGGCTCGAGCGCTCGCGGAGGCTGCCGCTGTCGATCGTGATGAGGCGCGCGCGGCCTCGGAGGCTCGAGTGGCCGAGCGCGACGAGGCCCGAGCCACAGCCGAGGCCGCGTCCGCCGAGCGCGACGAGGCTCTGGCGGCCTCCCTCGGGGCCACCGAGGATCGCGACCTGGCCCGCACCGAGGCCGAGGTGTCGCGGGCGGAGCGCGAGGAGGCTCGAGTCGCCGCCGAGGCCGCGCTCGCCGAGCGCGACGGAGCTCGAGACGCGGCGGCGGCCGCCCTCGCCGAGCGAGACACCGCCCGGGTGGCCACGGAGGCCGCGTGCGCCGAGCGAGATCGCCTCCTCGAGCAGATCGAGGAGCTCGAGAGCTCCGCCGAGCTGGCGGAGCAGGCCCTCGAGCAGGCCGAGTCGGAGCACGAGGCCGCACGTGAGGTGCTCGACGCCCAGCGCGCGGAGTTGGAGGCCGAGCGGGGTCGCCACGAGGTCGATGTGGCGAGCCGGGCGGCGCTCCGGAGCGCGAAAGAGGGCCTCGAGGGGGAGGTCGCGGAGCTGCGGGAGGCCCACGACCAGCTCGAACAGGAGCTCGCTGCCGAGCGAGAGGGACAGGCGGTGGCCGAGGAGCGGGCGCGCGCGGCTGCCGAGAAGGTCGCGGCGTCGAGGCTCGAGGTGGAGGCCGCGCGTGCCGAGGCGACTCGGGCGGCGGAGCGCGCCGAGGAGGGGCAGGGCGAGGTCCAGCGCATGCGCGGGACCCTCTCCCGCCTCCGCGACAAGACCCGCGAGGCCCTCGATCTGGCCGCCGCGGACAAGGACGAAGCGGTGGCGAGGATCCGGCGGGAGCTGGACGTCGTGCGCGCCGAGCGGGACTCCATGCAGGCGGAGCTGGATGCTCCCCTCGGCGAGGCGCTGGCGGTGCGGGAGCCCCAGGACGCGACGAGCACCGCGGACGATCCATCTCTGGCACTCCGGGCCGCTGCTGAGGCCCAGGAGCGCGCCGCAGGGGAAACCCAGGCCCTGGCGCGGGTCCTCGAGGAGGCCCGAGTCGCTCGCACCCAAGGCGCCGCCCGCGCCGAGGAGGCGGAGCGCGCGCGCCGGGATGCGGATGCCGCGCGTGCGGACGCCAATGAGGCCCTGGTGGCGGCCGAGACGGCGGCGGACGAGGCACGGGAGGCGATGGAGGCCCTCGGGCGATCGCAGGCCCAGGTGGAGATCCTCCGCGCGGAGCTCGAGGCCCGGAACCTCGGTGGGGCAATCGCGGACGGGCTCGTGGCTCCCGCGCCGCCACCGACCGTGGACGAGCGCGCGCTGCTCGAGCTGCAGGCGGCCCTCGATCGCCAGCGCACCGAGCTCGCCGCCGACATGGCCCGCTGGACCACGGCAGAGTCGCAGGTGGGGCGGCGCATCGAGGCGCTCCGGAGCAGCGTCTACATCCGCGAGGAGGTGCCCGACGCCGAGCGCATCATCGAGGACATGATCCGTTTCGTTCAGGTGGGCCGCGACATCGTGCAGCGGGGGCCGAGCTTCCTCATGCAGGATCGGGCCCTCGTCGATCGTGCGCTGGCGGCCTCGCGCTCTGGGGAGGGAGGCCAGAACGCCGTCACGACCGGGGACGAGCTCGGCTTCTGAAGGCCTCGGGGGGGGCGAGGCGCTCGGCGGCCTCCACCAGGTGGCGGGTGTGCACCCCGCCTCCGAGGATCTCCGGGTCCCCGACGATGATGAGGTGGGCCCGCGCGCGGCTCACGGCGACGTTCAGGAGGTTCGGCCGTGCGTCGAACCAACGGAGACCCTCGTTGCTCGTCGCGACGGTCGAGAGCACGACCACCTCGCGCTCGCCCCCCTGCAGCCGGTGGATCGTCCCGAGCAGCGTCGACGAGAGCCCGAGCGCCTCGCTCGAGCCCCGCTCCCAGCCCTCGACCGGCAAGCCCTCGTCCCGGAGGCGGCGGCGGAGCAGATCGTGCTGGCCACGGTAGGGGGTCAGGACGCCGATCTCTCCAGGATCCACCCCGCTGTCGACCAGGGACCTGACAAGCCGAGCGGCGCGCAAGGCCTCCACCGGGTTGCGGCGGCTCCGCCCCCATCGCTCCTGGGCGCCCTCGACGGGCAACAGGAGGACGGGCGCCGCCATCAGCGGGCTGCGATCGATGAGGGAGCGCTCCGGGGTGCGCACGTCGAGCTCATAGCCAACGAGGCGCTGTGAGATCGCGATCACCTCGGCCGGGCAGCGGAAGTGATCCCGTAGGGCCAAGCGCGGCGCCGATCGCTCCGCGAGGGCCTGCACGCTCGCCGGATCGCGCGGATGGAGGCGGAAGGGCGCCTCCACCGGGGGCAGGGCGGCCCGGATCGCCTCCTCCTCCGCCCCGGAGAGCTCCACGATCGGCTCGAGCTGGTGCCTATCGCCGAGGATCGCGGCCCGCCGTGCCCGATGCAGGGCCGGCACCGCATAAGGGGCCGGGCACTGCCCCGCCTCGTCGATGATCACGAGATCGATGCTGGCGCCGCGGAGGGGGAGGCCGTTGGCGATCGACAGGAGCGTCGTGCCCAGGACCGGGAAGAGGGCGGCGATCAGGGCCTCGCTGGCCGGCTCTTCGAGCCACCAGGGTCGCCAGCCCGCACGCTCCGAGCCGGATCGGTGGGCACGCAGGACCGAAAGGAGGGCGTCCTTGTGCACACGCGCCCAGGCGTCGCGCACGTCGAGGGCCGCCCAGAGCCGGTCGAGCCGGCCTCTCGACGTGGGGCTCGGCTGCTCCATCAGGCCCCGGAAGGTCCCGAGGGCCTCTTCGAGCTCGGACTTGGCGCCCTCGGCATCGGAGCGGGCGAGCCAGCGCTCCACCCCCTCGAGCACTTCGGCGGTCCGTCGCGCCATCAGCGCACGATTGCCGAGGCGCAGGCCGAGGGGCACCTGGCCGAGGCCCTCGAGGGGCTCCATCGCCTGATCGACGGCTTGGTTGTTGGTGCTCGTGATGCAGAGAAGGGGAGGGGCGCTCCGTCGATCGTCGTAGACACCGTCCTCGACGGCCTGGACCAGGTGCTCACACGCGGCGTGCACGATCACCTCGGTCTTGCCGGTGCCAGGAGGCCCCTCGATCGCCACCAGCTCGGAGCCGCCTACGGCCTCGACGGCCTCCTGTTGGCTGCTCGTGAGCGCCTTGGAGCGCCTGAGGGCGCGGTGGGGTCGCCGTGCCGTGGGAGGCGCACCACCGTGGAGCCAGTGCTCGAGCACGGGGGAGGGCGGCTCCCCCTGCGAGGCGGCGAGGAGCTCGCGGAGCTCCTCCATGAGGCGTCCTGTCGGTACCCCGACCTCTGCCTCGAAGATCAGGGCATCGGTGGTCAGCCGACCCCTGCGGCTGGCCTGCTGGACCACCCGCGCCAGCCCCTCGACGAGGGCGACGGGATCAGGCGAGAGCGCGAGGGTCTGTTCGCCGCGATGCGGATCGCCCCAGGCGATCGTGGCCGCGACCGCGGCGATCATCGCGTCGTGCCCGAGGCCCTCGTGCTCCTCCAGGAAGGTGGCGAGGGTGCCGAGGACCTCTCGCCCCACGCCCAGCACGCTCTGCAGCGTGCGTCGATGGAGGACGTAGGGCAGCCCGGTCTCCTTAATCGCTGGAGCTGCCAGGAGTGTCAGCCCTGCCGGGGGCCTCGCGTCCCGGCGCGAGGAGGGCTCGGGGGCCTCGAAGGCCACGCCCTCCGCATCCCACCAGATCGGCTCGACGGGAAGCTCGAGCAGCGGTGCCAGGCGATCGCGTCCGCGCTCCCGGATCTCGAGCAGGGGGAAACCCACGAGGATCGCGGGCTCCCGATCGAGCCAGGGCTCCACGGGGCGTGCCTGCGCGTGGCGGCGGTAGGCGCGGGCCAGGGCGCGCTCGAAG
>CAZEHU010000392.1:0-4048 GCA_964511605.1 uncultured Myxococcales bacterium | reverse complement strand
GGTGGTGGGCCCCGGCCGGCGCATAGGGCCAGACCTCGATTCCGGGTTCGGGCGGCAGACGGAGCTCGCCCTCCACCCCTAGAGCCGTCGCTGCGCCGATCTGTTACAGCCGGCCTCGGAAGGGAGGGGCTCCCTATTGGATCAGGCAGGCAGCTCCAGGCTCTGGAGGCGATCGCGCAGGCGCCGGCGGGCCCGCGTCAGGCGGACGCGCACGGCCCCGGCGGTCATGCCCAGCTCGCTCCCGATCTCCGGCCCGGTCCAGTCCTGGCTCTCGGCGAGCAGGACGATGGCCCGGTCGATAGGACCGAGCTCGAGCAGCGCCTCCCCGAGGGTCGTCGCGAGCTGGCCGGCCATCGCTCGCTCCTCCGGGGAGCCGGCCTCGCTCGTGAGGAGCACCTCGGCGTCGTGCAGGTGCGGGTCGTTCTTCCGGCCGCGGCGCATGCGGTGGCAGGCGTTGGCCACCATCGTGACGACCCAGCCCTCGACGCTCCCCTCCCCGCGATAGCTGCCGAGGTTGGAGGCCACGGCGAGCATGGCGTCCTGCACCGCATCCTCGGCCTCGGTCTCGGTGCGGCAGTAGCGCCTGCCCACCGCGCTGAGGCGCTCCCCGAAGCAGCGCGTGATCCTGTCGAGGGCCTCCAGGTCGCCGGCGCGCATCAAGCGCACGAGCTCGAAGGGATCGCACTGGGTGCCGCCTGGCTGCACGGTCGGGTCCTTCGCTCGGACGAGCGGGGTGGCGGGTCCGCTCCTAAGGCTCGGGGGTGCCGCGCCCGGGTGTCAAGGACCGCACCACCCCAGCGCGGGCCCAGGCTACTCAGCCAGGTCGCTGACGGCCTCTTGGGCGTGTCCGTAGAGGAGTGTCCAGAGTCGGTCGTCCATGCGCAGCCCCCGTCGCGCCGCCTCGACAGCCTCGGGGTCCTGGACATCGGGCGCGGCCTGCCCACGGATGGTCTTGCGGCCCCCGAAGGCGGACAGACCGAGCTCGCTGGCCATCGCGTCGGCCACGACGATGAGGGCCCGCGCCGGGGATGGGGTCGCGCCACGCTTCCACTGGTGGTGCTCGGCGACGGCCCGCACGAATCCCTCGGGCATGCCCCAGATTCGACACATGTGGGCGCCGATCTTCTCATGCTCCTCGTCGATGATCTGGCTCACCATGTGGCAGATGCCGGCGTCCGAGGCGGCGTAGCGCTCGCCGAGGACGAGCAGCGCCCCGGCATGACCGACGTCGTTCATCAGGCCCAACAAGAAGGCGGTGTCCGTCTCGACGCGCGTGACGCGTGCGGCGATCTGCGCGATGCGCGCACAAGCCTGGCTATGCAGGCGCAGGGTCTCCATGATGGGCCGGAAGCCCTCGGCTCGGAAGACGCGCATGTCCAGGGCCTCCCCCAGCACGATGTCGCGTACTCCTCGGACTCCGAGGCGCACCACGCACTGCCGTAGCGAGGTCAGCGGGCGCGCTGGACGGAAGGCGGCGGAGTTCGCGGTCCGGAGCACCCGCCCAGACAGCAGGGGATCGCTCTCGAGGAGGTGGAGGGCGTCCAGCGGACCCGACTCGGGCCGGCCGGCCAGCTCCATGATCTCCATCGCCACCTCGGGGAGGCGGGGCGGGGCGTAGCAGGGATCGGAGAAGGTCTCGACAAGCAGGCGCGCGAGTATCTGCCCGTCGAAGGTGAGGGGATCGAGCTCCTCCTTGTGCGCGCTCCCTCGTCGCTGCCGGCCGACGCTCGCTTGCTCGAGGATCCTGTCTCTCCCCATCACGGGTCCTCCGCGCGATGTGCGAGGCTCTGGAGCGGATCGACCGCGCTCCGGGCATACATGGTGTACGTGTGGGCGAAACCCTGTCAACACATAGCTGATCCGGTGGTGGCACGGGGTCTGGTAGACGGAACCGCCTCGGGCGGTTGATGCACTGATGCAGAGTGAGTATGCTCTGCATCGTGCGTACGACGATCTCGTTGGACGACCGCCTCGGCGAGCGACTGAAAGCCCGCGCGCGTGCGGAGGGCGTCAGCCTCTCGGCCCTCATCGGTCGGTTGCTGAGAGAGGCGGCGACGAGGCGCCCGCCCGAGGCGCCGGAGCTGCCGCTTGTCCTGGTCACGGTAGGGGGTCCGCCCCTTCCCGGGCTCGACCTGGATCGGACCTCCGAGCTGTTGCTCCTGGACGACGAAGGGTACGGGGAGCGCTGATGCGCATGCTGGACGTGAACGTCCTCGTCTATGCCCATCGGGAGGATGCGCACTCGGAGCACGACGCCTACCTCGCATGGCTCCACGATCTGGCCGTGGGTCCAGAGCCCTGGGCCGTGACCTCCTTGGCGCTGTCCGGCCTGGTCCGGGTCGTGACCCAGCGTCGCATCTTCCCGCGGCCGTCGACGCTCGATGAGGTGTTCGCTTTCATCGATGCGCTCGTCGCTTGCCGGTCGGCGCGGGTCCTGGATCCGGGTTCGGCCCACCTCGCGATCTTCCAGGACCTCTGTCGGCGCACGGGGGCCGCGGGGAAGCTGGTGGCGGACGCCTATCATGCGGCGATCGCGATCGAGCACGGGTGCACCTGGGTGACGACCGACAGCGACTTCGGCCGCTTCCCGGGCCTACGGTGGGAACACCCTCTGCGCCCCGTGCGCTCCGGGACGAGGTAGGCGTCGACGCTGGAGCCCGTGGCGCCGGCTGCCGCTCAGTCGAGGGGCAGCCCCGCCGTCAGCCCCGCAACGACACTGACGCCGGCCTCGCGCGCCCACGCCACCTCCATCGTCGCGGCGATGGGGCGGTCATCGATGGCCATGAGGATGCGCTCGACCCTTCCGCGGGCATCGAGGGTCCAGGTCCACTCGCTCTCGGGCGACCAGCGTGGGACCAGCTCGGCGCTGGCGTCGAGGCGCCAGAGGCCGTCGCCGCTCTCGTGGTGGAGCGCGAGCGTGGTGGCGGTGAAGGGGGCCAGGGCCCAGCGGGTGCGGTCGCTCAGCGAGGCCTCCTCGGAGGCGGGATCTGGAGCCCCCGAGGTTGCGGGGTCGGGCGCCTCGACGAGGAGGTCGAAGCGCAGCCCGGCGCCTACGCGCAGCCAGGTGCCGGGGGAGGAGCCTGGCCAGAGGTCCAGGTGGACGCCGGCCGCCGCGACTCCGAGCTCGGCCTCGTGGCCGGGCGGGGGGCTCTGGAGGTCGAGGTCGAGCAGGCGCGCAGAGAAGCCCGCGTGGAAGGGGAACCATAGGCGCTTTGGTGGGGAAGTGGGCAGGACGACGTAGGGGTCGGCGCTCCATGCCGTGTAGTGCCCCTCGTACGCGGTGAGCTCCAGGCGCTCGGGGCGCGAGGGCTCCACGAGGACCGAGAGCAGGCGGGTGTCGCGCTTCCAGCGTGTGCGCTCCGGCGTCGTCCCATCGGGCGGCCCCGCGCGGCGGAGCCGGAGCTCCATCCACAGGGCACCGCGAGCCTGACCGTGCCCGTCGACCCGGGCTCCGCCGCCGAAGCCGAGCTGGCGGCCCGGATCGAAGCTCACCCGGTACACGCCTGCCTCGTCCGCGGCCCAGCCCTTCGGCACCTCCTCGGCCGGGGTGCCGCCGAGCGCCATGCTCAGGGCCGTCAGGGCAGCGATCATCGAGGGGGCTCCTCAGTCCTCGTCCGGCAGGGGCGGCGCCCAGAACGCGAAGCGCAGGCCGGTGTGGGCCCCCACCTCGCTCCTCGCTTCCCCATCGGGGGTGTCCTCGCGGTACTCCGCGCGGCCCTCGAGGAAGAGGGAGAGCGGCTGGTCGTTGAGCGCGATCAGCACCCGCTCCCAGGACAAGCGGCCCTGGAGCCTGAGAGGAGACGCGCTGTGGCTGATACCCTGGGGCCGCGGCCCGGAGCCGAACATCGGACGTTGGACCACCAGGTCCAGCTCCAGATGTCCGAGGCCCCGATCGTCGAGCACGAAGCGCCCCTCGAGGGCCGCCTCGGGCACGAAGGCCCGCTCCTCCACCTGGAGGTCGCGCCAGCTCAGGAAGTCCATGCCGATACCCCCGCGCAGGCGCAGGTAGCTCGCCTGCGCGAGGCCCTGCCAGAGGTCCCAGCCCAGG
>CAZEHU010000391.1:0-4056 GCA_964511605.1 uncultured Myxococcales bacterium | reverse complement strand
TTCGACATCTCGAACGACGAGAGCGTCACCTTGTGAACAGGCTTCTCGTCTGAGTCCCCCGATGTCGACCCCATCCAGAAGCTACCGCCAGGGAGCCGCACCCACTGCATGCCGAACTTGCCGACGCCCGTCCCGGCAGCCGCCGAGGATGAACCCACCCTCGCGACGAGCGCGGTGGTCTCCTTCTCCTTCAGCGTGAGAGCCTCGCTCCACTCGCCGAGCTTCGTATGCCGGATCGAGACCTTCCGCGCGCAGGCGCTCACCTTGAAGACGCCGGGCGTCTGGCCGACCGGGTGTCCGTCCACCAGGACCTCCGCCACGAGGTCGTTGTCGTCTCCGTCCACGGCCCGGATGTCCAGGCCCGCTGGTTTGCCGGCCGGGGCGAAGCGCAGCGACTCGCGGGCGCCGCGCGCGACCCGGAGCTTCTTGGTCTCCGCATAGTGGCACGGGCCCGAGACGCTGACCTCGTGGCCGCCAGCCGAGAGCTCGAGCGCCGCGAGCGGCGTCCTGCCGCGCTGCCCACCATCGACCGTGACCGTGAGCCCCGGCGGTTCGCTCGTCACGTCGAACGCGCCGAAATCGGCCTCCAGGCTCCAGGCAACCTCCGAACCCTGCGCCAGGCTCACGCTCTCCGAGCGCCGCACGTAGCGCTCCTTGTGCATCTCCACCCTGTGGTGGCCCGGGGCGATCGCCTTCGAGCAAGGCGTGGACTGGCAGAGGAGGTCGCCGTCCACCATCACCACCGCGCCCGGCGGCGTCGACGCGAAGCTCGCCAGCGCACGGGAGGGAGCGGCCGGGGTCCATCCATCGTCGCTGCCCCTCGAGGCGTCGCGGATGGTGGTCTCGCCGGGGGCGGTCCGGCCCAGGGCCGGAGCGCGGGCGCCCCGAGGCATCTCCAGGCCCCGGCGTAGCTTGTCCATCAGGCGGTCGACCGCCTCGGCCACCGCGACCCCGGGCTTGGCGGGGTCGTAGGGAGCCACCGCGGCGGCTCGGAGGCACATCGTCTCGGCGTCGTGGAGCGCCAGGGAGAGCAGGGGCGCGCGCCCCGCCCGGACGAGCTTCGCCTGCAGGAGGCTGTTGGGCGGCAGCTCCCGCCCCGCCTCGCAGCCTGCGCCGGCCTCCGCCGAGGGCGCCTGGCCCAGGCGCTGGAGCTCGCGCAGGAGCTCGCGCTCCTCCTCCCCCGCGACCACCGCGATCTTGTCCTGCGCGCGGACCTGTGAGGGCAGGTGTACGAGGATCGCGTCCCGATCGGGGCGCGGGATCGCCGAAGCGTCGATCACCACCCGCGGCATCGTCCGCATGACCTCCTTCAGGCGCTCCGCGACCCCTTCTACGTGCCCGCCCCGGACCAAGAGGTCTCCCTGCCACGACCATAGGAAGGCCGAGGGCAGCCGATTGCCGACGCCCATGACCCGCGCCAGGTCTCCGGTCACGTCGCAGACGATCTCGTCGGGATTCCAACCCGGATTCGTACACTGCCCCTCGGGATCCTGGGTGCTCACCACGATGAGCCGCAGGCCCCTCTTCCGGTACTTGTCGTGCAGGCGCCGCCACCGCGGCACCGCGTCCATGCACGGCCCACACCACGTGGCGAAGAACTCCACCGCGACGAAGCGGACCCCCGCGCGGTCGAGCCAGCTCGCCACGTCCAGGCCCTCCGCTGCCCGCGCTCTGGGCTGAGGCGATAGGAGGGCCACGGCGACGAGGCAGAGCGCACCCGCGATCGTGTGCGCTGCTGCAGCGCGCCGGGAGCCGAGCCCTCGGCGGCGCCGTGACGGGATGATGGGCCACTCGAGCATCCGAAGAAGGGAAACAGAGGATGCCTGGTCGATCAAGCCCGCCGCGTGTGGACCGCGGCTCGGGAGCCGGCCTACTTCCACATGCGCTCATCGAAGCCGAAGGGCTCAGGAGGGCCGAGCTCGAGCCGGGCCGCGTCAGGATGCCTGGGCTTCAGGAGGTAGTTGGACTCCCGTGGGACGATCACCGAAGGGACCTCCAGCAGCGCCGTCGAGCCCTCCTCCGCCCAGCGGCTCCCGACGGCCTTGCACGCATCGTCGGGCGGCTCCGATCGCCAGGTCTGGGGCAGGGAGGATGGCTCCAGCCGCGCGATCTCCACCGCGGCGGGCACGACCACCTCGAACCGGACGAGCTCGATGCGCGCGTCCTCGGCCGTCAGGTGGACGAAGACCTCGAGCGCGGCGAGCGAGAGCGTGCCGCCCAGGTAGACCATCGGGGTCCCACGGCGGTTCCAGCGCCCCCCCGTAGCGCCGAGCCCCCTCGCCGTCGAAAGCCCCGGACGCTCGACGTGCTTTGACCAGCCGCCAGAGGGTTCGGGGAGCCGCCGCGATGGGCTCAGGAGAAGACACCGAACTCGATGCGGCCGAGGAGGTCTTCGACCTCGCGTGCCCCCGCCTCGGTCCGGATCAGCTCGAGGGGCACCCGGGCGCCGAGACCCCGCTGCGCCTCGCGAAGCCAGCGATGGGCACGATCGGCGTCCTCGAGCACAGCCTCGGCGAGTGCCACGATCCTCGCGAGGCGATAGAGCCTATCGCTGGGTACGCTGGCGAGCAGGCCGTCGGGTGCACGGCGATGACGCTGGAGCGTTCGCGCGCTCACACCCAGGATCGCTGCCAGCTCCTGCCAGGTCATCCCGACTCGACGGCGCAGCCCCTCCGCCGACGCGCGAGGCAGCCCCTCGCCCACGGCATCGGCGACATCGAGGAGGCTCCGAACGGGGCGTCCCAGGGCCCGAGGGCCGCCGAGCAGCGCGATCGTGGAAGGCTCGACGGGGCGCGAGGCCGACATCTGTCCAGACGATAGGCGTCGGTTGTCCTGCAGGCAAAAGAGCGGTCGGGCGACCCCAGGGCGCGGGTGCTGGAGCCCGGGCCGCAGCCGCACCGATTGACGCGCGGCCCGAATCGGGCATACCTGGCCCCATGAGGTACGCGCGACGAGGTGTCACGGCTGCGGTCGCGGCAGCCGCCGTGGCGGGAGTCTGTCTTGGCTCGGCCGCCTGTGGCGGGGCGCGCTCGGTGATCCCCTGCCGGCCCCATATTGTCCAGACGGCCGGCGCCAAGGTCTTCCGGGCGAGCTCTCGGCACCGCGATCCGGAGGTGGCTAGGCGCCGTGCGCGCCTCGAGGCCGAGGCGGAGGCGCTGCGGACCCTGGGCGTCCAGGTCGACAGCGTCGTCGAGGAGGAGTCGATCTTCGAGGACGGCAGGGACCGAGAGAGGGTCGTGATCCGCTCGACGGAGCGGGTCTGCCGGACCGAGCTGCGCGGGGTCCGCGGGGCCTACTGCGCGGACCCGGATGGGGCGACGATGCGCGCCGCGGTCGTCATTCCCAAGACGGAGTGGGCACGCCTCCAGCGCGAGGTTCGCCGGGCGACGCTCCTCGTGGTCGCCTGCAGCACCGAACCCGCGAGCGCGTGCCCCCCTGGGATCGACGCCGAGATCGCTGACGTCGCGGTGCGTCTCGGGCTCGAGGTGGTCGCCCGGCTCCCCGCCTCCGAGGTGAGCGCCGACGGCCGCAACGGACACGACGTGGCTCGATTGGGCAGGCAGCACCATGTGGCGCGGGTCCTGTGGGTCGAGCTGGGTTCGGAGTTCCGGGACCGCCACGAAGGTGTGCTCTACGCCTATGGCAGCGCGAGCGCGCGGCTCCTCGAGACCACGGACGGCGAGACCCTCCAGAGCCTGGATCAGCGGGACATCAAGGCAGGTGTCTACGAGCACCTCCCCCATCGCCGGAGCTCGCCGGTGGACGCGGCCAGGGAGGCCCTCGAGGCGGCGCTGGACGCCCTCCGCAAGGAGCTCTCCTATTGGCGGTTCGGGGGCTGTGGTGCGAGCGCGAAAACGAGCCGGGAGGCTACGGCGCGCCCGCCCCGCCCGTCTCCGCGTCCAGCTCCCTGAACGCCTTCTCGGCGTTCTTCACCACGTACTCCCGGACAGCGGCGTCGAGCTGCTGGCTCGCCTGGACCGCCTGGATCACCTCGGAGGCGTTGAGCACCATCAGCGAGAAGCAGTCCCCCCCGGGGGAGACCCACGAGTCCATCTC
>CAZEHU010000390.1:2362-4066 GCA_964511605.1 uncultured Myxococcales bacterium | reverse complement strand
GGTCGCACGGCTCCCACGGGTCGCACGGCTCCCACGGGTCGCACGGCTCCCACGGGTCGCACGGCTCCCACGGCTCCCACGGGAGCTGGTAGCGAGCTCTTGGGGCTGCGCGCCGCTCGCGGCGCGCGCTTCCTCGACCTCCTTGCGCCGCGAGGTCGGCGGAGATCCCTCCGTCGGGCCGCGGCCTTCGTGTGCCCTTCGCCGGCTGTGCGGCTTTCGCATTGATCATCCTCGGGCTCGCCGTGGCCACCTCGGGTCACCATGCTGCCGCCCTCGTCATCGATGGGCAGGTGGTGGGTGCGGCCGAGGAGGAGCGCTTCAACGGCATCAAGCACTACGGCTGGCACCCTGAGGGCCGCCCGGGGGCCAACCTCGCCAACGATCCCGGCCTGCGTCTGAACGATGCCCTGTGCCGCCGATCTGTGGGCTGGCTGCTCGGGCGGGAGGGCCTGGAGCTCGCCGACGTGGATCGGGTCGCCATCAACGCGATCCCGTGGCGGCTGCAGCCCTCACGCGAGCCGATCCGTGAGGGGCGCTTCGTCTTCGTGCCCCACCACACCGCCCACGCCGCCCTTGCAGCGAGGACCAGCCCGTGGACGAGCTGCAACGTCCTGTCGGTCGATGGTCGCGGTGAGTACGAGACCGCCGCCTGGTTCACCTATCGCGACGGACTCCTCGAGCGACGCGCGGAGCTCCCGGCCGGCGAGGGCCGCTCGATCGGCGTCGCCTACGAGACCGTGACCCGCATCCTGGGTCTCGGTGCCTACGGCCAAGGGCAGACCATGGCCCTCGCGGCCTTCGGGGATCCACGCCCCGAGCGCCTGGCCTCCGCGTATCGCATCGCCTCTTTCGACGACCTGGTGCTCGACGAGCGGGCCCTCCAAGGCCTGGCCGAGGCGCGCCTCGAGGGCCTCGATCGCGACGCGGGGGAGGGCCTGTGGAGCCAGCCCCAGGCCCGGGATCTCGCGGCGGACGTGCAGGCCGCGACCGAGGAGGCCGTGCTGGCGCTGGCGCGACAGGGACAATCAGAGGCGCCCTGTGATCGCTGGGCGCTGGTGGGCGGCGTGGCCCTGAACTGTCGAGCGAACTCGCTGCTCCGCGACGGCCTGGGCGCCCAGGTCTGGGTGCCCTCGGCGGCCCACGATGCGGGGACGGCCCTCGGGGCCGCGCTCGAGGTCGCGGCGCTCGAGGGGGAGCCCCCCTCGGGGCCGCTCTTGAGGGCCGGACTCGGTCCGAGCGTGGATCGCGGGGAGGTTGCGAGGGTCCTCGATCAGCACGGTCTGACGCCCGTCCCCTGCGCTGATCCCATCGAGGAGGCCGCCCTACGCCTCGCTTCGGGCCAGGTGCTCGGCTGGTGTGTGGGGGCCCTGGAGTACGGGCCCCGTGCCCTCGGCCAGCGCTCGATCGTCGCCCACCCCGGGGCCCAGGGGGTGCAGGATCGGGTCAACGGGATCAAGGATCGGCAGCCCTGGCGACCCTTCGGACCCTCCGTGCTCCGGGAGCGTGCGGAACAATGGTTCGAGGATCCGGGTTTCGGACCCTTCATGACCTTCACCGCCCAGGTCCGACCGGAGCGTCGCGAGGCCGTCGGGGGCATCGTCCATGTGGACGGGTCGACCCGGCCGCAGGCGGTGGGACCGGAGGCCGAGCCAGGCTGGCGACGCCTCATCGAGGGCTTCGAGCGGGCCACAGACCTGCCCATGG
>CAZEHU010000390.1:0-2352 GCA_964511605.1 uncultured Myxococcales bacterium | reverse complement strand
GGGGAGCCCATCGTCCGCGGGGCCCCGGAGGCTCTGGCCTGGGCGCTCCGCCTGGGGCTCGATGGTCTCGTGCTCGGGGAGGTGCTGGTGGACCTCCGGGCAGGCCCGGTTTAGTTTTGCAGGGGCGCCCGCACCCGAGCGGTGCCGGTGTCCAAGGGGGGACAATCCGTTGCAGGCACCTCTGGCCCACGCCGGCTCGCTCGTCATCTCGCTGGGGGTGCTCGTGGCCCTCGTGCCCGCGCCCAGCGCTTTCGCCCAGAAGCTCGAGGCCCCGGGCCTCTTCGAGGTCCCGACCCGGGATCCCGAGGCGCAGAAGAAGATCGACGCGGCGACGGTGATCCCGGAGCACGCCAAGGACTGCACGGACGAGGAGAAGGAGCTCCAGGATGCCCAGCGCCTGGACACCATCCGCTTCCTCTTCCAGGAGATGACCATCAACCTCGTGGACAACAACTTCCGCGCGACAGAGGCGTACTGGGAGGAGCGCGCCGAGACCCTCTTCAACTCGGTCCTCACCGAGTCCCACGAGACCTTCCGCCAGCCCGGGGAGACCGAGGAGCCCGAGCGGAGTACCCAGAACCACACCTGGGGCTCGGGCCAGCTGGGGCCCGGAGCGTGCCGCGAGCTCGCCAACGGCACCGACGAGGCCTGCGATGCCATCGACGAGGAGGGCGTCCGGCAGATGTGCCGCATGTGGGTGTTGGGGCATCGCTATCGCTTCCTCGGCAAGCTCCGCTGCGCGTCGGCCCCCGCGGTGATGGAGCCCGTGTGCCACCTCGCCCTCTATGGGGACAGGGGGCCCTGCGAGGCCGCCGAGGGGGTCGCGAGGATACGCTGCGACATGGGCAGCTCGAACCTGGAGGGCCCCATCGAGGCTTGCGAGCCCCCCTTGAAGGCCGACGTCTGCATCGGCGTGCTCTCCGGACGCAGCCTCGCGGAGGGGCTGTCCGTGTGCGACATGGTCGCCCCGGTCGGGGAGAAGGATAGGGAAGACTACCGTCGCGCTCACCTGCAGTGCCTGGCGATCGTAGGTCACGACGCCGCAGCCTGCCCGCCAGACGAGATCGACGAGGCCGTTTTCGAGCGCTCAGGCGGCGTCCAGACGCTGTCCCGGGGCCTGGTCCGCTTCGATCGCGAGGGCAACTACGCCACGGTGATGGCGGCCACCGATACCCCGGCCCTGTGCACCTTCGAGGTGGCTGCGGTGGCGGACGAGCTGATCGTCGATCGTAAGCGGGTCACCTCGGCGCTCAACAGCCACCGTGTCCATCGCCTGCACACCCGGCCCTTCCTGCGGGATCCAGATCCCTTCGAGGCGGTGGCGGTCATCGACCATCTCTGTGTCCCCATGATCTCATGGGAGGCCGAGGCCCACATCGAGCCGCCGCCCGAGCTCGGCAAGTAGCGCCATGCCCAGCCAGACCATCCGCATCGGGCTCGGCTGCAACGAGGGCTGCATCTACTGCTTCGCGGATCCGGAGCTCTGGGCGGATCGCCCGCGGGGGTGGAGCCACCAGGACTACTCGAACCTGATCACCGAGGACTGGAAGCGCGAGATCCGCGAGATCCGCCAGGCGGGCTTCGATGGCCTCAGCATCTCCGGCGGAGAGCCGATGCTGCACCCGGACCTCGTGCGCATGGTCAAGTACGCGCGCCTCGTGGGCTTCGAGCGGGTCGAGCTGCAGACCAACGCGACCCTGCTCACCGCCGGCAATGCCCGCCGCCTCGCGCGCGCGGGGGTCTGTAGTGCGCTGATCTCGATGCCGAGCCACATCGAGCGCATCTACGACGCGATCACCGCCACGCGGGGCTATCACCGGGCCGCTCTCGAGGGCATCGAGCACTTCCTGGGCGAGCGCCTGCGCATCACGCTGGCCCACGTGCTCTGTCAAGCGAACTACCAGCACGTTCCCGACTACGTGGACTACGTCGCGGAGCGCTACCCTGGCATCCAGCGGGTCATCTTCCTGTACGTCCAGCCGGAGGGGCGGGCCCGCGAGCGCGCGGGCCTGTACCCGAACCTCGATGTCCTCCGTCCCTTCTGGCAGGAGGCGATGCGCCGGGCCGATGGGCACGGCCTCGCGTTCACCACGGACGTCCAGACCGGCCTGCCTCTGTGCATGATGAGCGAGCACGAACAGAGCGTGGACATCGAGCTGATGACCGCCCCCGAGGGCTTCTGGGGGGACGACGTCTCGAGCTTTGTCTACATGCAGCAGCACAAGCGCCACGGCTCGCGCTGCTCGGAGTGCTTCTTCGGCGACGCCTGCTACGGCTTTTGGAACGAGTACCTCGATGCGTACGGGGACGAGGGACTGAGGCCCGTCGAGGCGACCGATCGGCTCCGTGAGC
>CAZEHU010000389.1:0-4067 GCA_964511605.1 uncultured Myxococcales bacterium | reverse complement strand
TGTCGGCCGGTCAGATACTGCACCGGCTCGCCGGCGCCGCGACGCTGGACGAGCTCGCGGAAGCGGCCGCGCTCCTCGGGGGCCAGGGGCCGGTCGTGCTGAACGTAGAGCTCGATCCGCTCGAGGCCGAACACGTGGCCGAGCAGCAACTGGGCGTCGAGCCGTGGGGAGGCCGCGCCCTTGCGGGCGAAGAAACCCGTGGTCCAGTCGAGGGCCTCGAGGACGGTCCACTCCGCGTTCACGCGAGAGCGTCTACCAGCCCCCTGACTCGGGTGGAAAGCTGGGAGAGCGCGAGGGGATCCTCTGCCGAGAGGCGCTCGGGTGTGATCGCGGCGATCATCGCCGCTGCGGCCGCCCCCGCCTCGAGGCACGCGGCGGCGCGGGAGGCGTCGAGGCCGCCGATGGCCACGATGGGGAGTGGGGTCGCGGCGATCGCCTCGGCCAGGCCCTCGAGGCCGACGACGGGGTCGGGATCGGCCTTGGAGGCGGTCCCGAAGATCGGCCCGAAGCCGAGGTGATCGACGGGCTCGGCGGAGGCCGCTCGCACCTGAGCGAGGTCGTGGGTGCTGAGGCCGATGAGGATCGACTCGCCTACGATCTCCCGGGCGGCGCTGGGTGGGAGATCGGACTGGCCGAGGTGGAGTCCGAGGGCCAGGGGCCCATCGGGCTCGCTCAGTGCCTCGGCGACGAGGCGCGCGACGTCGGCACGATCGTCGATGACCATGAGGGCGCGCCGGCCCGAGAGCCGGCGGGCGACGGACAGTCCTGCGGTGTAGAGGTCGCGGTCGTCGACCTCCTTGAGCCTGAGCTGGAGCGCCGTGCAGCCAGCGTCCACCAAGGTCTCCGCCGTCGCTGGCAGGAGCTGTAGCGGGACGCGGCTGGCATCGAGGATCGCGTACGGGCCGGCGAGGAGCTCAGGGCGGGCTCTGGAGCGGGTGGGCGCGCGGATGTCGTGGCTCAGCGCACGAGCGTGGTGAGGCCGCTCTGGGAGCCGAGGTCGCAGAGCATGACGACCGCGTCCTCGCCGTTGTTGTTGTAGTAGGTGGGCCTCACGCCCACCTGCTGGAAGCCTCCGGACTCGTAGAGCTGGATGGCCGCGCGATTCGAGGAGCGCACCTCGAGGGTGACGAAGCGAACCGAGCTCTCGCGCGCGTAGTCCATCATGTAGTCGAGGAGCTGGCGGCCGTGGTGGTGGTGTCGCTCGTCGGGATCGATCGCGATGTTCAGGAGGTGGACCTCGTCGGCGACGGACCAGAAGATCACGTAGCCGATGATGCCCCCGTCGGGCTGGCTGCGGAGCACCCTGCAATGGGACCAGCAGTGCCTGAGCTCTGCCTTGAAGACCTCCTCGGGCCACGGATCGTCGAAGGACCGGGCCTCGACCGAGAGCACCTCCGGGAGGTCCTCGGTCGTCATGAAGTCGATGGTGGAGTCCGTCAGCAAGGAGTCCGTTTCGGAGGAGGTTGTAGGGGTGGTGGACAGAGGTCGGGTCGGCGAGGGACTCGGCCAGGGCGGTGGAGATCCTCAAGGAAGCCGCGCCTACTCCTCGGCGGGCTCCCCCTCGCTCGAGGAGCTCTCCGCGGACGCGGTGCGGATGGCGCCCAGTACGAGGGACCACAGGGTCTCTGTTCCGAGGCGGGTCGTGGCCGAGAACGGAACGACCGTCGGGGGGGCGCCAGACTGGACTCCCAAGGAGCGTGCGACCGCGGACAACCGCCCGGGTTGTCGGGACGGCGGAACCTTATCGGCCTTGGTAGCCACCAGCAAGCAGCGCCTCCCGCGCTCTGTAAACCACGCCAGGAGCTGTCTCTCCTCCTCCCCCGGATCTCGCCGGATGTCGAGCAGGAGGAGGGCGAGGCGGAGCTGTGGGCGGTCGGCGAGGTAGCCCCGGATCGTATGCCCCCACTGGGCCTGCTGGTCGCGGCGCACCTTGGCCCAGCCGTAGCCCGGCAGGTCGACGAGGGTGAGCTGATCCTGGACGTTGAAGAAGTTGATGAGCTGGGTGCGGCCGGGGGTCGAGGAGACCCGCGCGAGCTGCCGGCGGCCGGTGAGGGTATTGAGGAGGGAGGACTTGCCGACGTTCGAGCGCCCGCAGACGCACACCTCGGGCAGGGCGAGGTGGGGGGCCTCGGAGAGGCGGGTGGCGGACTTCACGAAGGTCACGCGGCCCGGGAAGCCCTGGGGAACCGGCGTGGTCGGCCAGCCGGGTGGTGTGCGGATGCGGCCCTTCACGTCAGCCTCCCGTGGTGGAGGATCACGAAGACGTCGGGTTTCGACCCGACGAGCCGACGGCAGGCGGAGCGAATGCCGCCGCGGACCGCCTCCTCGAGCTCGGGCAGCGGTGTCCCCGCGGGGACGCCCGCCACGGTCGCGCGCACGACCGCCTCGAGCTCCGAGGGGATCCGTCCGTCGTCGAGCCAGACGGCGCGGGTGTCGAGCGTGATCACCCCCGTCTTCCAGCGCGCACGTCCTCTGGTGGCGTCGCTGCCTGCCGCCTCGAGGTGGACGTCGACCACGACGACGCCGCTCCAGGCGATTCGTCGGCGCTCCTTGAGTCTCATCTCCTCTTCGTCGCCGGTGGCTGGGCCGCGGTTGTAGACGATCTCGAGGGACTCGAAGCCCAGGCGCTCGTGTGCGACCACGCGGCCGCGCCCGCCCTCCCCTCGCGGCTCGTGGGTGCGGCCGAAGCCGAGGCGCTCGCCGTTCTGGAGGACGACGACCTCGCCGACCTCGTCGCCGAGGCTTCGGGCGAGGTCCGCGTGGCGGCGGAGGAAGGTGAACTCGCCGTGGACGGGCACGAAGAGTGAGGGGCGGAGCGCTCGCAGGAGGGTCCTCAGCTCGTCCTGTCGGGCGTGGCCCGAGGCGTGGATTCCGGACGTGCGTCCGTAGACGATCTCGGCGCCGCGTCGTCCGAGGGCGTTGAACATCTCGTAGACGCCGGCCTCGTTGCCCGGGATGACGCGCGCGGAGTGGAGGACGAGATCGCCTCGGCCCACGTCTAGCCAGGGGTGTTGTCCCTCGGCGGCGCGTCTGAGGGCCGAGATCCGTTCGCCCTGGCTGCCGGTGCACAGGACCAATTGCTCGGAGGGCGCGCGCTTGAAGCCCTTCTTCAGGTCCACCACCTGGCCGCTGCTGATGGGTGCTCGCCCGTCGACCTCGGCGCATTGGAGGTACTTCCAGAGGCTCGTACCGGCGAAGCCCACCTTTCGTCCTGTCGCCTCCGCGATCCCTACAAGGCTCCTGACCCGGTGGAGGTTCGACGCGAAGAGCGTGACCACGACGCGGCCGGGCCATGCCTCGATCTGGCGGGCAAGGCCCGGGCTCACCTCGGCCTCTCCGGCCGTCCAGCCTGGCACCATAGCGTTGGTCGAGTCGCTGAGCAGCAGATCGACACCCTCTCGCCCCACCCGCTCGAAGGCCTCCAGATCGAAGGCCTCTCCGTCCACGGGTGCCCGGTCGATCTTCCAATCGCCCGTATGCACGATCGTCGCGTCTTCGGTCCTGAGCACGAGGGCCGAGCAGTCTGGCAGCGAGTGCGTGACCCGCAGCGCCTCGACCTCGAAGGGTCCTGCTCGGAAGCGGTCGCCCTCCCCTCCCCCGCCGCCCGCTCCTCGTACGCTAGCGCCGTCCCCCCCTATGCTGCCGCCCGTTCCTCCTCGTCCGCCGCCCGCTCCTCCTGCGCTGCGGCCGTTCCCCCAAACGCTGCCCGCTGCTCCCAGGCCGCCCGTTCCTCGTACGCCTCTGCCCGCTCCTCCCCCGCCTCTGCCCGCTCCTCCCCCGCCTCTGCCCGCTCCTCCTGCGCCGTAGGTTCTGACCCTGGCGGGATCCCAGAGTTTGTGCTCCTCGAGCCGGCGCCTGATGAGCTCGCGGGTGAAGCTGGAGGCCAGTACCGGCACCACTCCGGGTCCCTGTTCGGCATCGAGCAGCGGCAGCAGCCAGGGTAGTCCGCCGATGTGATCTTCGTGACCGTGGGTGATGACCACCGCCTCGATCCGCCGTGCCCAGCCGGATTCCTTGAGCCACTCCAGGTCCACGAGCCGCCGGTCCGCCCCGATCTCCCAGCTCTT
>CAZEHU010000388.1:0-4084 GCA_964511605.1 uncultured Myxococcales bacterium | reverse complement strand
TCCGTGAGCGGCGAGGGCGGAGCTGTCGTTGCCGAGGCCGGCGGTGAGGTCGAGCCCGTCCTGGAGGGCCCAGGAGGCGGAGGCACGCGCGAGCCAGCCCTCCTCCGCGGTCCAGCCCATCGTAAGGATGGCCCCCTGCACGGTCAGCCGCTCCCGGAAGTAGGTGTCCCTGGCGCGGAGCGCGAGGCTGGGGGTGCCGGGATCGAAGAGGAGCTCCCCCTCGCTCCCGGCGTCCGGGGCTTCGACGAGGATGGGGTCGAGCACCTCGAGGCCGATCGTGGCGGTGGTGCTCGGAGACCAGGTCACCCCCAGCATCAGGTCGACCAGGTCCGAGCGGGTCGTGCCGAGGCTGGCCCCGAAGGCACCGACGTTCATAGGGCGCCCCACCTCGTAGCCCAGCTCCCACTTCACCAGGAAGGCCTCCCACGGCCAGGCCCCTGAGAGCCCCAGCATCTCGTAGCGGCGGTGATCGACGCGAACCTCGAGGCGCTCCGCGCTGAGGTCCTGATCGAGGGGGATCTCGAAGATCCCTTGCTGATCGAGCACGCTGGAGGCGTAGGCCCCGAGATCGAGGCCGTGGCCTTTGTAGACCCAGCGGGCGAAGACCTGCTGTTGGTCGAGGGCAAAGCGGGGTTGGGGGTGCTCGTAGTCCAGCTCCTTGCCCTCGAGGAGCGTGACGAGGAGCGGATTGGCCTCCCCCTCCCGCTCGATGAGGGCGTCGATGGGGCTGAAGGGTCCCCGCGGCGGCGAGCGATAGCCCCACCCGCTCTCGTGGCCTACCATCACCTCGAGGCGGTGGTGACCGGCGAACCAGCCGATCCGGGTGGCCAGGGTCGGCAGGCGGATGTCGTCGAGATCGCTCAGCCCGGGCTCCCGGAGGTCCTGAGGATTGAACACGTCGAGAGGGCTCAGCATGTCCCCCTCGCCGAACGCGACGATCTGCCGGCCCACCGTCAGCTCCAGGGCGCCGAGGGACCAGGCCGCGAGGACCTCCCGGGTGTCGACGAGCCAGGTGTAGTCGCGCTTCGTCGGCTCGTCGTAGCGCGAGGACTCCAGCAAGTAGGCGAGGTCCAGCTCAGCGTGGACGTGGGCTAGCAGCCGCAGCCCGGAGGCCTTGTAGCCGGCCACCAGATCCAGGCTCTGGCGTGCCTTGGCCAGGCTGTGATCCGTGAGGCGCTCGAGCCACACGTGCTGGTCGGTGCGCAGGAAGCCGGTCACCCACCACGGGCTCGGCGGCGGCGGCGGAGGGGGAAGATCGAGGTCGACGTCGAAGACCTCGTCGCCTCCGAAGTCGAAGGCCTCGTCGTCCCCGAAGTCGAGAGCCTCGTCGTCCCCGGTCGGCTCCGTGGCGGTGCCGGTCTGGGCTCCGGCAGGCACCGGGACGCCGAAGAGCGTGGAGCCCAGGAGCACGATGGCCCAGCGGGGCCCCGAGCCCTGGGGGCGAGGGCGTCGTTCGCGGCTCAGAGCCCCTGCTCCAGGCGGCGCTGGGTGAAGGTCTCGTCGGTGACATCGCTGTTGCCGAAGCTCACCGCGCTGAACGAGAGCACCGTGGTCGACAGGGTCGTCTGTCCCTGCAGGGTACGGGCGCTGAGCTTGTGGCCGAACCAGATGCCGTCCACCTGCTTGAAGGTGGCGAACTTCATGATCTTCTGCTTCTTGCCCTCGCGGAGCCAGTGGCGCGCCTGGATCGGCAGGAGCATGCGCTTGGAGATCCAGACCTGGCTCCTCACGTAGCCGGTCTCCTCCTTGGCCTTCGGGGTCCGAGGCGCCGCTTCGATCTTCCAGCAGGCCTCGCCCCCGACGTTCGCATGGGCGTCGAGCATCTTGTAGTCGTAGTGATCCGGCGACTGGCCGGTCATGTCCGCGAAGCTCAGGTCCGAGCCCATGAAGGAGCCGGACTTGTCGCTCGAGGAGATGCGCGTCGACTTGCGCAGGGCCGGCAGGTAGAGCCACTGATCGTCCACCTTATCCCCCTCGTCGTAGTCGACGGTGAGGAGCCCGGTATTGCGCACATCCGCCGGGCTCTCGAAGAAGACGATCTGCTTGGTGCCGCCGTCGAAGTCGAGCGCCTGGCTCTGCACGACCCGCACGCGCTTCGACCCGCCCTTGTCGATGATGGTCATCTGCATGCGCGTCTTGGCCTTGTCGCCGCGCTCCGCCTCTTCGACGGCCTCCATCACCTTGCGTGGATCCTCCTCGCTCGGACCCACCCCATCGGCCGCATGCGCCGTGGGCGTGACCGCCAGGAGGAGGGCGACGAAGATCGGCGGGGTGAGGGTATCGGGGCGGGGGGAGCGGTCCTGGAGCACGTTCACGAGGCACCTGATGGGGCGGAGACCCGGCGGCCAGAGACCGTCCGGATCGGGGCGGGGGCGAAGATGAGGTCGACGAGGAGGACGAGGATGCAGGTCAGAGGGCGGCGAGGCCAGAACGCGCCCGCGGGCTCCCGGGCCTCTGGGCGTCGGTCATGGGCGCAGCGGCCGTCACGGCCCGGCCACAGAGCCCAGCGAGGTGAGGGCCTGGGCGGCCTCCTGTGCCAGGCTCCAGAGGGGCCCTGGGAACAGACCGCTGCCCAGCACGCCTACGATCGCGAGGGCGCCTGCGAGCTTGAGGGCCGGGCTGAGCTGGAGGGCGGGCGCGTCCTGTCGCCCTGGGGCGAGCCAGGCCGCCTTCACCACCTGCAGGTAGTAGTACAGGGAGATCGTGGCGTTGACCGCGGCGATGAGCACGAGCCAGAAGCCGCCGCCGCCTCGCTCGATGGCGGAGGTGAAGAGGAACCACTTGCCCGCAAACCCGCTCGTCGGCGGGATGCCGGCGAGACCGAACATGCCGACGAGCAGCACCAGGGCCATCAAAGGCGAGCGCCGCCAGAGACCTCCGAGGGCGTCGAGGCCGGGGTTCGAGCCGTCGCGGCCGACCGCCACCACCACGAGGAAAGCCGAGAAGGCGATAGGCACGTAGACCATGCCGTAGAAGATGGCGCTGGCGGCGCCGGACTCCGTGAAGGCCGACAGGCCGATGAGCACGTAGCCCGCGTGCGCGATGGTGGAGTAGCCGAGGAGGCGCTTGAGATCCCCTTGGCCGAGGGCGGCCAGGTTGCCGAAGCTCATGGAGAGCACGCTCAGCACCGCCAGGATCCCCGAGAACGTGGCCGGCGTATCCCAGACCAGAGTGGCCGCGCGCGCGAGGACACCGACCGCAGCGACCTTCGACGCGGTGCCGACGAACGCAGCGACCGGATGGCTCGCGCCCTCGTAGACGTCGGGGACCCAGGCGTGGAAGGGGAAAGCGGCGAGCTTGAAGAGGAGACCGCTGAGGAGGAGCAGGATCGCCAGGATGCCGAGCGGCGTGGCCGCGAGGGACGTGGACAGGTGGGCGATGTCCGCCAGGTCGGTGGTGCCGGCGAGCCCATAGACGAGGCTGAGGCCGAAGAGGGTCAGGCCGCTGGCGACCGCCCCCTGCACCACGTAGCGCACGCCGGCCTCGGCGCCCTTCCCGGGGCGATCCCCGAGGCCTACCAGCACGTACAGGGAGTAGGCGCTCATCTCGAGCGCCACGTAGAGGGTGAGGAGCTCGGTGGCGCTCACCAGCAGCATCATCCCGAGGGTCCCGAGGAAGAGGAATGTAGGCAGATCCTCGCGGCCCTCCCGGCGCAGGTCCTCGAGATCGGCGGAGGCCAGCAGCGCAAGGAGGAGCCCGAGGGCGAGGCCGATCTTCAGGAGCTGGCTGAAAGCGTCGACGGTGTAGATCCCCGGGAAGAAGGGCTCCCCGCTCTGGCCGAGGCCCCAGACGGCCGCGCTCAGGGCGAGGGCCGCCAGCATGGTCGCCGCCCGGGGCTTGAACCCCACCGTCGAGGTCCTGCCCCAGGTGGCGCCGGCGGGGCCCGAGCGGTTCGACATGTTGAAGGACCTGCCGTTCTCACCCGAGGACCGGGCGCGGCTCGATCAGCTCGCCGCGATGCCCCCGGCGCCGCCCTGGTCACTCTTCGTGTGGGCCCCGGTGTTCGGGCTCACGGCGACGAAGGCGCGCTGATCGCCGGGGCCCCCTCGTCGGCGGCCTCCGCGCGAGCGACGAACGCCAGCAC
>CAZEHU010000387.1:3487-4092 GCA_964511605.1 uncultured Myxococcales bacterium | reverse complement strand
CACCGACCCGCCGGCGAACACCAGATCGGCCGCCTGCTCCGGCGCCAGCTCGAGGCCGCCGGGGGCGTCCTCCACCCAAGCGAGCTCGAGGGTTGGCCCGCCGAGTGGCCGCCGCGCCTCGCGATGCTCCCCTTGGTGGTCGCGGGCTACCGTCCCTGGTTGTGGTTCGACGGGCTGTTGACGAGCTGGGACAGCGGGCGCCGCATTCGCCTGTACAACGCCCTCGTCCGCGACACGATGAGGGTGCCCAAGGCCGCCCTCGACGCCGAGCGCCTCGGCTTGGCGGCGGAGGCGCGAGGCGAGCCCTTGTCCTCCGAGGTGCTCGGTTTCCTCGCGGAGAAGATCGGCGCGACCCAGGCGGCTCGGGTGGCTCTCCAACCGGACAGCAGCGCCCCCTCCCCGGTCGTCGTGGCCCACCTCCTCGAGACCCACGGGGGGGCCCTGACCGTCGAGGAGCTCGCCGAGGCCCACGATGCCTGGGCCCGCGCCGCGGGGGGCCGGCGGCTCACTCCGGCGGAGCTCCGAACCCCGCTGCGGAGGCACCCTGAGGTCTACGCGGTCGGGCGAGGGGTCTACGCGCACTCCAGCTCCCTTGCCTGGGACCT
>CAZEHU010000387.1:0-3477 GCA_964511605.1 uncultured Myxococcales bacterium | reverse complement strand
GAGGGTATGGCCGCGCGGCGAGCGCTCGCCTGGGGGGACCCGAAGAGCCCCTGCCGGCCGCGGCGCTGCGGGTGCAGATGCTGGCGGAGGGGGAGCTGCCCGAGGCGATCAGCGTCGAGCTCCTCGCGGACCTCGCGAACCGCTTCGGCGGTGCGCGCACCACCGCCGCCGGCTACCGCCTCTTCCTGCCCGGCGCGTCGCGGGAGATTCCCGACACCGCGCCGGACTTCGCCAAGCGCATGCTCGAAAGGGAGCGGCGAGCGTGGACCACGGAGGAGGTGTTCAGCGCCCTGCCCGCCGGCACCTACCGGGACGCCCGGGGGGTGCGGATGCTCCTGCGCACCGCTCCCTGGACCCTCCAGCTCGGCGACGACGCGGGCTTCGTCGCCCGCGAGGCCGTCGAGCTCGACGCCGGGGAGGTGCAGATGGTCCTGGAGGCCGCGCTCTCGGCCCTGCCGGCCGGGAGCGCCCCTCTCGGGGTCTCGCGCCTGCTCTCGACCGAGCTCCTGGCGACCTCACCCCCGCTGCGCGCCGCCCACGGGCTGCTCGAGCGAGCGGCGTCCGCGGTGGAGGGTGCGGAGCCCCCAGACCTCCTGTGGGCCCTCGTCAAGGACGCCGGGCGAGGCCGGCTCGCCGCCACGCGCGGAGGGCTGCTCCACCGGACGCGCTCGCGTCAGGCCGAGAACGGGCTCTTGAGGGAGGCCCTCCGCTCCATGGTCGTGGACCTGCTCCGCCGCCACGGCCCGCAGCGGCGGGGCGAGCTGCTGGAGCGCGCCCAGGCCGAGGTGGGCTGGACCGGGACGGCGGTCGCCCTCCTATACGTCCTCAAGGCCCTCGTCCAGGAGGGAACCGTCATCCGCCCGAGCGTCTACCGGTACGATCTGCCGTGAGGCCGGACGCGCCCAAGACGCTCGAGGAGCTGATCCGCGCCCAGCTCGAGGACTGCGACCGGGAGGAGCGCCAGCTCCTCGTCGAGCGCTACTTCGACGGGCGCTCACCCGATACGGTCGGGAGGCGCAGGCGCCGGTCTCCCCAGGGTCTGCGCGAGCGGTACTACGCGCTCGAGGCCCGGCACGCGGCACGCTACGGGCCGGTGGCCTCGGAGCTCGTTCTGGCCCTCCGAGAGCGCCTCGAGGCACACGGCGGTGTGCTGCACCGGAGCGAGCTCGAGGGCTGGCCGGAGGCCTGGCCCCTCGGCCTCCTGGGCCTCCCCTTCGGGATCGTCGATCGTCCTCCGACGCTCTGGCTCGAGGAGCTCGTCACCACCTGGGAGGACTCGCGGCGGCGCAAGCTCCTGTCCACCGTTCGGCGGAGGGTCCGGGCGGTGCCCCTCGAGGCCCTCGACGGAGCTCGGGTCCGTCTAGCCGCTCGAGGCACGGGGCTGCCCGAGCGGCCCGTGCTGGCGGAGACCCTTACGCGCCGGCTCCAAGAGGCGAGGGTCGCCCGGGAGCCAGCGAAGCCCGGTCCGGGGGCCTCCCGTCGCGCGAACGTCGCCCACATCCTCGAGGAGCTGGGGCGTCCGGTCTCCAGCGCGGAGCTCCTCCGGCGCCACGACGTCTGGGCCGAGTCGGTGGGGGCGCCGCTCCTGGGAGCCCCGAGCGTGCTCATCCCCATCCTCCCCAGCCACCCGGACATCTTCACGGTGGGGGCCGCGGAGTATGTCCACCGCTCCGCCCTGCCGGTGGAGCTCTCGCTCCTGCGCGCGGTCGCTCGCTGGGGTGCCAACCACCTCTCCCGCTTCGACCACGCCCTGCCCGTATCCGAGGTCGCCCGCGCCCTCGCGAAGGTGTCCCTCCTCCCGGAGGGCGTGAGCGTGGAGCTACTCGGCGACGCCCTCGTCCGCTTCGAGGGCGTCGTCGGGCGTGGCGCCCGCTATCACCTCTGGCTGCCCTCACCGGGCGTCGAGGAGCACTCCTCCGCCTGGGAGCACGCGCGCCAGGGTCTGGTGGACGCCGGACGCGCCCTCAGCGAGGAGGCCTTGCTCGCCGCGCTGCCCTTCGAGCTCGACGACCTCTTCGTCTTCCGGAAGCGGCTCCGGGGCATGAAGGACGTCCTCGCGCTGGGCGGCCACGGGCCCTACGTCGCGCGCCAGAGCGCGGGGCTCTCGGCGCGGGCGGCCCTGCAGATCGCCCGTGCAGCGTCCCTCGCGCTGCCCGCCGACGGCCGCCCCGTGGGCGCGTCCCGGCTGCTCGAGCCCGTGGAGCCGGAGGGGCCGGCCCTCGACGAGGCATCGCGGAGGCTGCTCGTGGAGGCGGCGGGCGAGGCGGAAGGGGTAGAGCCCGGTGCCCTCCTCTGGGGGCTGATCGAGGCCGCCGGGCGCAAGGGCCTGGCCGCCACGCGGGGGGAGCTGCTGCTCCGCTCTCCCCCCAAGGGCAGCCGTCAAGAGGTCTACGACGAGGCGCTGCGGCGCCTCTTCCTCCACCTCCTGCGAGCGCCCACGCCGCAGACCGCCCGGACCCTCGCGCGCCGGGCTCAGCAGGAGGTGGGGTGGCGCGCGCACGGTTCGGGTCTGAGCTTCCGGCGGACGATGGCGCGGCTCGTGGAGCGTGGTGAGGCGGTGCGAACGGAGTTCTCCACCTGGCGGCTCCCGTAGCGGCTCGGCGGTGGCCCCGGGGTCTGCGAGCTGCCCTGAGCTCCTGTGGGCCTCGGCGTGGTGACGTGCAACGCCCTGTGGCACCCTTGGGGCCGATGCAGGCCCGACCCCGCGATACCAGCCCCGAGGCGTGGGCCCGGACCATGAAGCTCATGCGGGAGCTGGGCCCGGAGAGGCGGGCGGTCCTGGCCCTCGCCGCCTCCGGGAGGATGAAGCGCGTGGCTCTCGACTCGATCCGAAGGGCCCACCCCGAGTGGAGAGAGCAGCAAGTACGGGTCGAGTACGTGCGACGTGCGTACGGCGAGGAGCTCGCCCGCGGAGTGCTCGAGCACCTGGAGCGCTGAGCCTTTGCCCGACTACGAGGACATCGAGGCGGCGCTCGTCGGCGTCGTGGCCAGCCTGGACACGGTAGGGGCCACCTGGCGCATCGGGGGCTCGGTCGCCAGCAGCACCCACGGCGAGTGGCGAATGACTGGGGACGTGGACCTGGTCTGCGACCTCCGGCTCGCTCAGGTCGACGCCTTCGTCGGCTTCCTGGGCGGAGACTACTTCTCGGACCCGGGCGCCGTCCGCGACGCCGTCCGCAGGAGGAGCTGCTTCAACGTGATCCACTTGGACACAGTGACGAAGGTAGATCTCTTCGTCCTCGGCCATCACGCCTACGACCGAGCGGCCTTTCGGCGAGCGGTGGAGCTCCCTCTGGGGAGTGAGCGCCGGTATTGGATCGGCACGGCCGAGGACACCGTGCTCGCCAAGCTCCGCTGGTTCCGGCAGGGGGGTGAGAGCTCCGAGCAGCAGTGGAGGGACGTCCTGGGCGTCCTCGTCTCCCAGTGGGGCTCGCTCGAGGAGGACTACCTGCACGAGTGGGCCCCGCAGATCGGGGT
>CAZEHU010000386.1:0-4099 GCA_964511605.1 uncultured Myxococcales bacterium | reverse complement strand
GGTGCGTCCGGCGCTCGCGAGCGCGGCTGGCATCAGCGAGGTGGCCTCCGTGGGGGGCTACGTGCGGGTGATCCAGGTGGACGTGGATCCCGACGCGCTGCGGGTGCACGGCGTGAAGCTGCGGCAGGTGCTGGACGCGGTGCGCCGCTCCAACCGCGACGTCGGGGCCCGCACCATCGAGATGAACCAGATGGAGTACGTCGTCCGCGGGCTCGGCACGATTCAGGAGGCGAGCGACCTCGAGGACGTCGTGGTCGCCGCCACGGAGGGGGTGCCGATCCGCGTGCGAGACGTGGGGCGCGTGCAGCTTGGTCCGGCGCTGCGGCGCGGCGCCCTGGACAAGGACGGCGCGGAGGCGGTCGGGGGCGTCGCGGTCGTACGCTACGGCGAGAACCCGCTCGCGGCCATCGATGCCCTCAAGGAGAAGCTCGCGGAGCTCGAGCCGGCGCTGCCCTCGAAGACCCTCGCGGATGGCACGGTGAGCAAGGTCGCCGTGGTCCCCTTCTACGATCGGACCGAGCTGATCGAGGAGACGCTTGGCACCCTCGAGAGCGCGCTGACCGACGAGGTGCTCATCACCATCCTGGTGCTCCTGATCATGGTGCTGCACCTGAGGAGCTCGGTGCTGGTGGCGCTCCTCCTCCCGGTGGCGGTGCTGCTGGCGTTCATCGGGATGAAGCTGCTGGGTGTGGACGCGAACATCGTGGCCCTCAGCGGGATCGCGATCGCCATCGGGACGATGGTCGATATGGGGATCGTCGTCACCGAGAATATCCTCGCTCGCGTGGAGGAGGAGGCAGAAGGAGCGGTCCGAGTCGAGACCATCCGCGATGCCGTCGCCGAGGTCGCAGGGGCCGTCCTGACAGCGGTGGCTACGACCATCGTGAGCTTCCTGCCCGTCTTCGCGCTGCAGGCGGCCGAGGGCAAGCTCTTCACCCCGCTGGCATGGACCAAGACGCTGGCGCTGCTGGCGGCCTTGTTGGTGGCGCTGGTGCTCCTGCCCTGCCTGGCTGTGATCCTCTTCCCGCGTCTGCCGCGGCGCCTGCCGCGCCTCGAGCTGCCGCGAGCGGGGCGCTGGGCGCTGAGCCTCGCGGTGGCGCTCCTGGCGGCGTGGCAGCTCGCCCTGCATTGGATGCCACTGGGTCTTGGCGAGAGCGATGGGACCAATGTGCTCTTCGTCATCGTCCTCGTGGGGGTGCTGCTGGCCGGGCTGCTGCTCTTCCAGTGGCTCTACCCTCGGCTGCTCGGAGCGGCGCTCGACCACCCGCTGCCCTTCGTGCTGATCCCCGGCGCCTTGCTCTTCCTCGGCGCGACGGTGTGGCTCGGGGCCGAGCGGACGGCCGCGTGGCTACCAGACTCCATGACGGGGGGGCTCGAGGCGCGAATGCCCGGGCTCGAGGAGGAGTTCATGCCCGACCTCGACGAGGGGAGCTTCCTGTACATGCCCTCGTCGATGCCTCACGCCTCGCTGGGAGCGACGCTGGACGCGATGAAGGAGATCGACCGTGCGATGGCGGCCATCCCTGAGGTGGAGCACGCTGTAGGCAAGCTCGGGCGCGCCGAGAGCGCGCTGGACCCGGCGCCGGTGTCGATGATCGAGACCGTGATCACCCTCGTGCCGGAGTGGACGATCCACGAGGACAGGACACGGACCCGGAACTGGCGGCCGCACATCCGCAGCGCGGAGGACGTGTGGGATGAGGTGGTGCGGGTCTCGGGCGTGCCGGAGCTGACCTCGGCGCCGCCGCTCCAACCCATCGAGACACGCATCGTGATGCTGGCCACCGGCATGCGGGCGACGATGGGAATCAAGGTGCGCGGGCCCGACCTCGAGACGATCGAGGCCTTCGCGGGCGGGCTCGAGGCGGTGCTCGATGAGGTGGACGCCATCGCTCCGGGCTCGGTGGTCGCCGATCGCATCGTGGGCAAGCCCTACCTGGAGGTGCACCCGGACCAGGAGCGGCTCGCGCGCTACGGCCTCCGCGTGGAGGACCTCCAAGAGGTGCTCGAGGTGGCGATCGGCGGGCGCCCGCTGACGCGCACCATCGAGGGGCGGGAGAGCTACCCGGTGCGGGTGCGCTACCCGCAGGAGCGCCGCATGTCGATCGCGGACATCGAGAGAGTGCAGATCAGCACGTCCGGGGGCGCGGAGGTGCCCCTCATCGAGGTCGCCGACGTGCGCTACGCCCGCGGTCCGCAGCTCATCCGCAGCGAGGATACGTTCAAGACGGCGTACGTGACCTTCGGGCCGGCCAAGGGGCGCTCGGAGGGGGAGGTGGTCGAGGCCGCGAACGCCGCGATCGATGCGGCGATCGACTCGGGAGCGCTGGTCGTGCCGCGCGGAGTCACGAAGCGCTTCGCGGGAACCTGGGAGAACAAGGTGCGAGCCGACGAGCGGCTGCGTGTGCTCATCCCCGTAGCCCTGGTGCTGATCTTCATCCTCCTCTACCTGCAGTTCCGATCCACCGCGACCACGCTCATGGTGTTCAGCGGGGTCGCGGTGGCAGCGGCGGGCGGCTTCGTGATGCTCTGGCTCTGGGGCCAGCCGTGGTTCGCCGACGTCGAGCTCTTTGGCCACAACCTGCGCGAGGTCTTCCACATGGGGCCCATCGAGCTCTCCGTGGCCGTCTGGGTCGGCTTCATCGCGCTCGTGGGCATCGCCACCGACGACGGGGTGGTCATGGCCACATACCTCGACCAGCGCTTCCGGGCCCAGCCGCCCAGCACCCCTCAGGAGGTCCGGGAGGCCGTGCTGGACGCTGGACGTCGTCGGATCCGCCCGTGCCTGATGACCACGGCCACCACGGTGCTGGCCCTGCTGCCGGTGCTCACCTCCACAGGCCGCGGCGCCGACGTGATGATCCCAATGGCCATCCCGGCCTTCGGCGGCATGAGCTTCGAGCTGATCACCCTCTTCGTGGTGCCAGTGCTCTACGGCTCCTGGCAGACCGGGCGCCTGCACGCCCGCCAGCTCCTGGAGCCCGATGACGACCGCTCCGCGCCGGAGGTGGCACCGACATGAGGCGCCGGCACCTGATGGGGGCGAGGGGAGGCCCCTGGCACGGGTCTTGAACACGGGGTCCAGGCATGATCATCCACCTCACCGTGCGTACCCTTCCGCCCTTCCGGCCTTTCGACGACGAGGAGGGCGCCTCCTGGGTCTGGTCTGGACTCCGCCGCCACTTCCCTCAGGTCGCGGGGGCCGTCCTCATGCCGAACCACCTCCATGTCCTGCCGATCGTGGAGGATCCAGACAGGGCGCGCTTCCAGATCTCGCGCCTGCTGGCTGGGCACGCCAAGCTCCTGGACCTGCGCGCAGGGCGCTACTCCTGGCGCGTCGTGCGTCCCTGGACCGAGGTCCCGGATCTCCATCATCTGGCCCGCCAGATCCGCTACCTCGCCCTCAATCCATGCCGCGCCGGGTCCGTCCGCGACCCCCTCGAGTGGCGATGGTCCACCCACCGCGACGTGATGGGCGCGAGCGCCGACCCCTGGGTCTCTGGACGCCAGATCGCCTCCCTCTTCCGGCGACACTGGACCCCAGCATGGGCCGAACGGTGGCACAGCTACGTCTCCGCTGACCCGAGCGTCAGCGTCACGGGAACCCCGCCGCCCTCGGCCCCGTCGGCAGGCGTCGCCAGCACGAGCGGCCTAGACGACGCAACGGCACTCGGCGGAGCCGCCCTCCCCACCATCGCTCACGCCGCCCTCGAGGCCACCCGCCTCCGCCCCGGCGCCCTGCGCCGCAAGACCCTCGCTCGCACCCTCTTCCTGCACCTCGCCCGGGAGCAGGGCTGGCGCGACGCCCGCCTCCTCGCGTCCCGCTGCAGCGTCCACCCCAACTCGGTCCGCCGAGCGTGGTCGCGTCCCCCCGCCGCCCAGGCCATGCACGCAGTTCGCCTCTGCCTGGCCGACCGCCGGCTGCGGCCCAGACCCTGATTCCCCCCATCCCAACGGCCCCCGAAGCCCCAGATCTCGTGGTCGAATCCCCCCGAACGTACGCTGAGCGCGCGTTGGAGTCGATTCGGCCCTCGAATCTTGGTCAACGCACGCTGAGGGTGCGTTGGGGGCGATTCGGGCCTCGAATCTTGGTGAACGC
>CAZEHU010000385.1:0-4108 GCA_964511605.1 uncultured Myxococcales bacterium | reverse complement strand
CTTGGGCTGCACCACCGGGGTGGGCTTGGACTTCGCCGCCGGGGTGGGCTGGGGTCTCGCCGCGGGCGCCGCCGCGCGAGCCGCGGTCTCCGCCGGAGCCGGTGGCACGGCCTGGGCCTGCTTGGCTTGCTGCATGCGCTCGTAGGCGGTGAGCTGCTGGCCCCCCTCCTGGCTACCGCAGGCGGGGAGGGCGGCGAGCAAGAGCGTCACGGTCAGACAAGCGTGCATAGGCGTCATGAGGCCTCCTCTTGCAGGGAGGTCGGGTCTATCGAAGCTCGACGGGGAGGTCCAGGAGCGACGTCGAGGACGGTCCACCTCAGGGCCGCGCCGGGGCGTCCGCCCGCACGGGCCAGGGCACCTCGAAGAGCTCGTTGACGTCCACCCCTCGCTTGCCGAAGTCGAGGGCGCTGAGCTCCACCTTCAGGTCCTCCCACAGCCACGTGTGGCGGTAGGGCTTGAGAGGAGCGAAGCCAGCCCTCTCCTCGCTGCTCCCGCGCTCGGGCAGGGGGGCATCGACGGTCTCGGTCGGTGGGCCCCAGGTGGCCTCCATCGCCGCGAGCGCGGCGTGGGCGTCCTCGAGGGCCGCGGCCGGCTCCTTCGCCATGCGCCGGAAGGAGACGTGTCGGAGCGGGTGCCGGGGGCTGTCGAAGACGAAGAGCCAGCGTCCCACGGCGGTGGAGGTCCGCTCCCGATCCTCCAAGCGAGAGCCGACGACCCCGGTGCAGGAGAGGCGCACCTGCGGGTTGGCCTCCCGCTTGGACATCTTCTGCATCGAGGCGGAGGAGATGGCGTCGACGCCCTCCTCCGGGACCTCGCCGCGGGCCTCCGCCTGCTCGGCCGCCTCCTCCATCTTCTGGGCCCGCGCGTCCTGGATCATCGCGCGCATGGAGGTGTCCTTGCACCGGAGCCCCAGCGCCTCGAGGTGCTCCTGCACGTCCTCGAGGGTGCTGATCCCCACCTCGACGCCCATGGCCCTCGAGTGGGGAGCGCGGGCGCCATTGCCCGGCTCCGTGAACTCCGGGAGGATCCAGCTCGCTTCGATCGCACGCTGGCGGGCCACCTTCCCGTACCACCAGCCCCCCACGGCGAGCCCTGCAAGCAGCAGGGCGATGAGGACGGCGATCTTGCCCTTCCTACCCTTCTTCATGGCGTCTCCAGGGTGGGGCGGCGCGGGCCCGTGCGGTGTCACCGGGCGGCTTCAGAAGCGCCAATGGCGCCGGCAGGGAGACCCGCCGGCGCCGCTGAGCTGAGCCTGGTCGAAGACCGGAGGGCTACTCGCAGCCCATCCCGCCGGCGACGATGTCGGCGCACATCGAAGCGAGGACGCCGATGACCGCATCCCGATCCGCCTCGGCGACACCCGCGTCGTCCATGGCGGTCGCGAAGTGGCCCGCCACGGCGTTGAAGTCGTCGATGGTGATCGCTGCATCGGCGTTGCCCGGGTTGGTCATGCCGGCGTGCACGCTGGCCATGTCCATGCAGGGGACGAGATCCTCGCCCACCATCAGCTCCGCCTCGACCCCCTCACCGTACTTGCAGGGCCCGTCGATGCTGCAGACCTGGCGGGTCAGGCAGGTGGCCAGGCGCGCCGCGTCGCCGCCGAAGAAGCCATTGATGGCCGCATCGGCCGCGATGGCCGCGTAGGCCGCGCCCACCACCGCGCTGATGGCCGGCTTGCGCCCCACGCGCTGGTAGACGGTGTCGTCGTTGTCGACGTCGGAGACGATGACCGGCACGAAGCCGGCCAGGGCACCCTCGATCACGGCCTGGACCGCCGGATCGACCCCGGCGTCGCCGAGCACAGTCACGAGATCCTCGACCAGGTCGTCGAAGTCCTGCTGGCTGACGCCCATGCCGGCGTGGGCCGAGGTCATGTCGCGGCAGGTGTAGGTGGTGCCGTCGACCTCGAACTCCATCGAGCCATCGCCCTCGGCCGGGTAGGCGTGATCCGGGCTTCCGGTGAGGTTCGAGAACTGCTGCTTGAGGCACCAGCCCGTGTTGCCCAGGTCCACCGAGCTGTTGAGGAAGTAGCCGTTGATGCGCGCATCGGCGGCCACCACGTCCAGGAAGCCGTCCACGGCCGCGGAGATGCCGGGCCAGCCGCCGAGCTGCTCGTAGAGGGTCGGTGGGGCCTCGGGCTCGGCGTCCTCGTCGGCATCGGCCTCGGCCATGTCGCCCATCTCGGGCTCGGCGTCGCCCATCTCGGGCTCGGCCATATCGCCCATCTCGGGCTCGGCGTCGCCCGTCTCGGGCTCGGCCATATCGCCCATCTCGGGCTCGGCCATATCGCCCATCTCGGGCTCGGTGGTATCCTCCGTGGCCTCGGGCTCGGCGGTGTCCTCTGTGGCCTCGGGCTCAGCCGCGCCGTCGGCGGCGGGCTCAGCGGTATCGCTGCTGCCCTCGGGCTCGCCCTCGGGCTCGCTCGAAGAAGACTTGTCGTCGCTGCAGCCAGCGGAGATGAGAAGCGTGGTCGCGCAGAACAGCGCCGCGAGGCGGTGGAGCTTCATCGCCAGATCCCTCCAAGGATGTCCGGGTTCGGCCGCGGAGTGTACGGCTCGATCGGATCGTGTCAAGCCGCACAGTGCCATTTGCCCCTCTGTGCGAGGAGACCCTGTAACGGCAGGCGATGTGGGGATCCCCGGGAGGAGGACCGTGCGGAATCACTCTCCGCAGCCGGCCTTGTCCCGGATCAGTTCGATCTCCTCGAGGAGGCTCGAGTCGGTGGCGAGGCCCTCGAGCAGCTCGTCCTCGATGCCCAGCTTGATCATATCCTTGGTCAGCTCGAGGTACATCCAGCCACGGCCCCACATGCTGAGCACCAGGTCCTGCCAGCAGGGATCGTTCGACAGGGAGGCGTAGACGCTCGGGTACTCGAGGCGCGCCATGCGCAGGTAGCGGGCCATGTACCAGAGGAACGTGAGGATTCCGTCGCGAGCGCTGGTCGACCACACCTGGTAGTCCTCGAAGGCATAAGCGGTGGCGAGGCTGTTCACGTACTGGTTGACCTCCTCCATCAACATGTCGAAGCCCTGATCGCCCGAGTCGAAGGTGGAGTCGGTCGGGTCCCCGTCCAGGTAGATGTTCGCGTAGCTGTCGCAGCCGCCGCCGAAGCCCCCGCCCGCGCAGGCGGGGTGGAGCTGCTGGAACTCGTCGTGGACGATGAGGCTGCGCGCGAAGGTGCTCGCCTGGCCGCCGCCCGAGCAGGTGTAGGTGGTGGCCTCGTTGACGAGGTAGGTGGCGTCGCTGAAGCCGCCGGCGGCGATGTCGGCGAAGTGGCCGCACTCGTGGACGATGGTCCCCATCTGGTCGATGACCTTCTCGGGGCCCGAGCGATCCTGCAGGAAGAAGTCGATGCAGCTCCCCATCGACTGGTTCGCCAGGCCCGCCACCACCAAGGTCGCCCCGAAGGGGTAGCGCTTCTCGAGCACGTCCACGATGAAGCCGCTGGCGTTCGTCGAGCTGTAGGCCGCGAACTCGGGGCTCAGGTCCGCGCTGGGATCGGGCAAGGGCTCGCTGAACGCGCCGTCGAGGCAGCCGGGATCCACGATGCCGACGGGGGCACTCGGCCCGCCCTCGCCGCCCTCGGTGCCTTCACCCCCCTCGGTGCCCTCGGTGCCCTCGCCGCCTGTGCCCTCTCCGCCTGTGCCCTCGCCGCCCTCGTTGCTTGTGCCCTCCCCGCCCGTCCCGGGATCGGTCTCGCCGCCGGCGCCCTCGGTTCCGGTGCCCGTGCCGGTACCCGTGGCCCCGCCGGTGGCTGTGCCCGTGCCCGTGGGTAGGGCGCCCCCGCCCGCGGGTCCAGCGCCGGGGCCATCACAGCCGTGGAGGGCCAGGGCCACGCAGAGGGCCCCGAGGGGCAAGAGGCGGCTCGTGGTGCCGGTCGAGAGCAGGCGCTTCATGGAGGCCTCCAAGCCGCGGGGACGTCGGGTGGGCTCTGGCGCTCGGGATGTCGAGCGGGCGCACTATCGGGAGCGGCGGAGGCTGCGTCAACGAAGGGACCGTGCGGTCCGGCAATCCGAACGGAGGCCGGCCCCGGCGGCCTGTCCCTACCAGGGGATCATGCTTGGTGCACGTGGGCGTGGGGGCCGTGGTGTGCATCCTCGTTGCCGGG
>CAZEHU010000384.1:3505-4126 GCA_964511605.1 uncultured Myxococcales bacterium | reverse complement strand
CCGGTCGTCGGGGAGGCGGCCGCTCCCCAGGTCCCCGGGGAGGGGGTCGCCGGGGAGGGGGGCGCCGGCCCGCCCGAGCCGGAGCCCGAGCTCCTTCCGCCGCGCCCCGCCGGCTCCACCGAGGTGCCCTACCCGGAGGGGGCCCCGCCCCACGAGGAGCCGATCGAGGTGGTGGTGACCCTCGCCGTGGGGGTCGACGGCCGCGTGATCACCGCCACCATCGCCAGCGACCCGCAGCCCCCCTTCGATGCAGCCGTGCTCGAGGCGGTCCAGGCCTTCCGCTTCCACCCGGCGACCTGGGGGGGCCAGCCGGTGGAGGTGGACATCGACTATCGCCAGGTCTTCTTGCCGCCGCCGCCGGCCCAGGGCTCCGTCCCCGACGGCCCGCGCCTGAACAGCGCCTTGTCCGGTCGGCTGCGAGAGAAGGGCACACGCCGGCCCGTGGGCCACGCGGCCGTCATCGTGAAGGTGGGGGAGCATCGCTTCCAGGCGGAGTCCGACGAGCGAGGGCGCTTCCGGCTCGAGCTACCCAGCGGCAGAGCCGTCGTCGAGGTGATCGCCGCCGGCTACCGGCGCTTCCGGCACGCTGAGCGTGTCGAGGCCGCCGAGGAGCTGAAGGTG
>CAZEHU010000384.1:0-3495 GCA_964511605.1 uncultured Myxococcales bacterium | reverse complement strand
GGCTACCTGGTGGAGCGGGAGCGCTACGATCCCTACGAGATCGTCATCACCGGCCGGCGCGAGCGCACCGAGATCAGCCGGACGACCCTGAGGGATCGGGAGATCAAGAATATCCCCGGCACCTTTGGCGATCCCTTCCGGGTCATCCACACCCTGCCGGGCGTGAGCTCGATCATCTCGCTCTTGCCTTTCCCCATCGTGCGCGGCACGGCGCCGGGCAATACGGGCTTCTCGCTCGATCGGGTCGGGCTCCCGCTCCTCTTCCACCTGAACGCCGGCCCAGCGGTCATCCACCCGGAGCTCATCGACGAGGTGCACTTCTACCCGGGCGGCTTCCCGGTGCTCTACGGGGGCTACACCGGGGGCATCGTCGACGGCGAGACCCGGCGCGCGCGGCCCGACGAGAAGGTGGCGGACGTCGATCTCAACCTCCTGCAGACCGGTATCATGGTGCGCCATCCGGTCACGGAGAAGCTGAGCTTCACGGCCGCCGGGCGCATCGGCTACCCGGGGGTGATCATCAGCCTCGCCACCGACCAGCTCTCGATGAGCTACTGGGACTACCAGGCGCGGGTCGATGGACGGACGAAGTACGGGGGCTGGACGATCTTCGCGTTCGGCGCCAACGACGAGATCCTCGTCCGGGATGCGAGCGGGTCGGCCCCCGAAGGCTCGAGGGGCAAGCTGGAGCCGGTGCTGGTCCTGGGCTTTCATCGCCTCGACCTCCGCTACCAGGAGGCGCGGGGCAGGCTGAGGAGTCGCTACCAGCTCGTGGGTGGCCTCGATCAGTCCCAGCTCGGCCCCGAGACACAGCCCCTCGGCACCTGGAACGCCACGCCGCGCACGGACTGGTCCTATCGCTTGCTCGACGAGCTGGACCTGGGAGCCGGCCTCGGGGGCCAGTGGCGACGCGCCCGGGAGATCTCCAGCGACGTGGAGGACGAGGATGATGGCTTCGAGGAGCTCACCAAGAGCTTCCCCAAGACGGTCGGGACCGCCACCGGCTACGTGGAGGCGCACTGGCGCCCCACCCCGCGGGTGCTGATCCGCCCGGGGCTGAGGAGCGAGCTCTACATGGACTCGACGGATAGAGAGCTCGCCGTCGATCCCCGCCTTTCCGCCCGCTATCGTGTCACCGATCCACCCGCCAAGGACGGCGAGCCGGCCGCCCCCAGCGACGCGGTCTGGGTGAAGGGAGGGGTGGGGATCTACCACCAGCCGCCGCGCTTCCTCATCCCGCTGCCGGGCCTCGATCAGCTCCCTATCGAGTTCGGCCTGCTGCGCTCCCTCCAGGGAACCGCGGGCACCGAGCTGCCCCTGGGAGGGGGCTTCTCGCTCGACGCCCAGACCTACTACAGCCACATGGACCCCATCGTCTTCGACCTCCAATTCAACGCCGACCCCTCGGATGTGGCCGCACGGCGGCCGGAGGTGGCGCCCGGCGAGCTACCCGAGGCGGAGGAGGAGGAGGATCTGGACGACTTCATCGCGCCGCAGCGGGGGCGGGCCTATGGGCTCGAGCTCCTCCTCCGCCGGCGCTCGAAGGATGGGGTCTACGGCTGGCTCTCCTACACCCTGTCCAAGAGCGAGCGGCGGCGCGAGGGACAGTGGGTCCCCTTCGACTTCGACCGCACCCATGTGATGAGCCTGGTCGTGGGCGTGCCCCTGCCGCGCAACTGGGAGCTGGGTGCGCGCGTCCAGCTCCAGTCCGGGGCGCCAGCCACCACGACCAAGGGCTACAACGCTGGGCGCAACGACAACGCCGTGCGCGTGGATCTGCGGATCGACAAGCGGGCCGTCTGGCGGGACTGGCTCCTGGACTTCTACATCGACATCGCGAACGCGACCCTCTCGCCGGAGGAGGTCGCCCCCGGCGAGACGTTCCGCTACGTGCTGCCCACGGTCGGATTCCGCGGGAAGCTCTGAGCGAGACGTAGCGGCCCCACGACCCTGAGCCCCACCACCCTGAGAATTCCCCCGAGGACGAGGAGGAGAGCATGAGGTTCCTTGCAGACGCCGCCGCGGGTGCGGCTGGAGCCGCCGGCAGCGGCCGCATCGACGAGGAGCTGCTGGAGGTCTTCCTGGCCGCCGGCAGCCTGTGGGTGCTCTGGCTCCTCTTAGGGCTGAGCCTCATCGCCGTGGCGGTGATCCTCGAGCGCCTCTGGTTCTTCGGGCTCGAGCGGTCGCAGACCGCCCAGCTCGAACAAGCGATCGCGGCGTTCCGGGCCGGGGAGTCGGGCCGGGCGGCGGCGAGCGGGCTCGAGGGGGTGCGCTCCCTCCCGGTGAACGTAGCGCGCGCCTGCCTGGACAACGCCGAGGAGGGACCGGCCTCGGTCGAGGAGTACGCGGCGAGCGCGGTGGACGCGGAGCGCCTCCGCTTCGAGCGCGGCCTGGCTTTCCTGGGCACCCTCGGGAACAACGCCCCCTTCGTGGGCCTCTTCGGGACGGTGCTGGGAATCATCCGGGCGTTCCACGACCTCTCGCTCAACAGCGCCGCTGGTGCCGAGGCTGTGATGGCCGGAATCGCCGAGGCGCTGGTGGCCACGGCCGTGGGCCTCCTCGTCGCCCTGCCGGCGGTGGCCGCCTACAACGCTTTCGGGCGCCACGTGGAGGCGCAGGTCACCGCGGCGGAGAGCGCCACCCACGCGATCCTCGGCCACATCAAGTCGGAGGCCCCTGGGATCGGCTCTGTCGAAGGGAGTCCGTGATGGCCGGAGGAGCGAAACGCAAGGGGCTCATCAGCGACATCAACGTCACGCCCCTGGTCGACATCATGCTGGTCCTGCTCATCGTCTTCATGCTGACGGCGAGCCTCATCCACAAGCAGGCCATCGAGGTGGAGCTGCCGGCGGCCTCCAGCGGCGCTGTGCCCGAGCCCACGACCCTGGCCATCACCCTCGATCAACAAGGCAAGCTCTACCTGGACGGAGAACCCACGAGCGGCGCCGATCTGCGAGCGGCCGTACAGGAGGCCGTGCGGGAGGACGACAAGGCCCAGGCGATCATCGCCGCCGACAAGCGGGTCAGCCACGGCCGCGTCGTCTGGGTCATCGATGCCGTCAAGCAGGCCGGGGTGGCGAGCTTCGCGATCAACATCGATCCCACCGCGCTGGTGCCGCCGGAGGAGCCGGAGGAGCCGGGCGGTGATGGCGGCGGCGGCGGAGCGCCGGGCTGAGCGAACCCTCCCGGCCGCGGAGCCGCTGGAGCCGGCTCCCCTATGAGGCGCGCATCGCCCTGATGCTGGCCCTCTCGCTGCTGATCCATCTGCTGCTCCGGGAGGGAGCCGTCCGGCTCGAGCCGCCGCCCCGCAACCAGGCCTACATCGTGAAGATGGAGGTCACGCGCACCCCCCCGAAGCCCGAGCCCCCGGACCCTCCCCCCGAGCCCCCTGAGCCGCCGCCGCCCGAGGTCTTCGAGGCCCCGACCGAGGAGCCCCCACCGGAGGCGCCGGCCCCGAAGCCGCCGAAGGAGCGGCCCAGGCCGAGGCCCAAGAAG
>CAZEHU010000383.1:0-4128 GCA_964511605.1 uncultured Myxococcales bacterium | reverse complement strand
GGCAGATGCTGCCGGCGCACTGGCCGGGGGAGCAGCGGCGGCTCGCTGGACGTCCTCCTTGAGCACCCGACCGCCGCGGCCGGTGCCCTCGACGGTCGCGAGGTCCACGCCGGTCTCGGCGGCGAGGCGCTTCGCGGCCGGCATCGCAGCGACCTCGGCGGCGGGTGGGGGCGCGGGCTCGGCGGCGGCGCCGGCGGGCTTGTCGGCCTCGGTATCGATGCGAGCGATCACCGCCCCCACCTCGACGTCCGCGTTCAGGGCGGCGACCTGCTCGGTGAGCACGCCGGCCACGGGGCAGGGCACGTTCACCGTGACCTTGTCCGTCTCGAGGGCCACGATCTCCTGATCGAGCTCGACCCAATCGCCCGGGGCCACCAGCCACTCCAGGACCGTGGCCTCGGTGATCGACTCCCCCAGGGCGGGGACGGTGACATCGGTGGCCATCAGGCGGCTCCTTTTCCGAAGGCGCGATCGAGGAGATCGGCCTGCTCCATGTGGTGGGCCTTGTGGGAGCCCGTCGCGGGGCTCGCCGAGGCCTCGCGGCAGACCCAGCGCAGCGCCGGGCCGCCCTCGAAGAGGCGGGTGAAGTGGGGGTGCAGGAAGTTGCGGGCCCCCATATTGGCGGGCTCCTCCTGACACCAGACGATTTCGCGCAGGGCTGGCAGCTTGCCGATCTCTCGGACGATCTCGGCCTCCGGCAGCGGGTAGAGCTGCTCGAGGCGCATGAGCACGGTGTCGGTGCGCTCCTCGGCCTCGCGGCGGGCGAGGAGATCGTAGAAGACCTTGCCGCTGCAGAGGATCGCGCGCTCGGCTTGGCCCGGCGCGGGCAAGAAGGCCTCGGGGATGAGGCGGTGGAAGCGGCCGTGGGTGAACGCGTCGATGGGGCTGACCGCTCGCTTGTGGCGCAGCAGGCTCTTGGGGGTCATCACGATGAGCGGCTTGCGCCAGCTCCGCACCACCTGGCGGCGGAGCATGTGGAACATCTGCGCGGGGGTCGTGACGTTGCAGACCTGCATATTGTCCTCGGCGCAGAGCTGCAGCCAGCGCTCGAGGCGCGCGGAGCTGTGCTCGGGCCCCTGGCCTTCGTAGCCGTGGGGCAGGAGGACGGCCAGCCCGCTCAAGCGGTTCCACTTATCTTCGGCTGCGCACAGGAATTGGTCGATGATCACCTGCGCGCTATTGGCGAAGTCGCCGAACTGAGCCTCCCAGAGGACGAGGCCCTCGGGGCTGTCGAGGGAGTAGCCCCACTCGAAGCCGAGCACCGCGGCCTCGCTGAGGGGGCTGTTGTGGATATCGAAGGGACCCTGCTCCTCGTGCAGGTGGTCGAGGGGCGAGTAGCGGTGGCCGTCTTCGAAGTCGACGAAGACCGCGTGGCGGTGGCTGAAGGTCCCGCGGCGGATGTCCTGGCCGGTCATGCGCACCGGGTGGCCATCCCAGAGGAGGGAGGCGTACGCGAGGATCTCGCCCATGCCCCAGTCGAGCTGGGCGTCCGAGTGCTCGAGGGCCCGGCGGCGGGCCTTGAGCAGGCGCTGGAGCTTGCGGTGGAGGTGGAACTCGTCCGGCACGCGGGTCGTGGCCCGGACCAGGGCGTGGAAGCGGTCGAGCGCGATCGCCGTCTCCCCCCGGGGGCACATGGCGTCGGGCCCTCCCTGGAAGCCCTTCCAGAAGCCGCCGCCGCTCTGCACGGCCGGCGAGACCGAGACCGTCACCGGGCGGCGCCGGACGTGCTCGAGGCCCGCCTCGTACGAGGCAACGTGGCCCTGGTAGATCTCGTCCACCTCCTGCTGGCTGACCAGGCCGCGGCCGACGAGCTCGGCGCCATAGACCTCGTGGACCGCGGGGTGGATCGCGATGTCTCGGTACATGGCGGGTTGGGTGAACGTGGGCTCGTCGCCCTCGTTGTGGCCGTAGCGCCGGAAGCAGTACATATCGATGACGACGTCGCGCCCCCAGGTCTGGCGGAACTCGACGGCCACGCGAGCGGCGTGGACCACGGCCTCCGGATCCTCACCGTTGACGTGGATCACCGGCACCTGGGTCATGCGGGCGAGGGCCGTGCAGTAGGCGGTGGAGCGGGACTCCTCGGGCTCGGTGGTGAAGCCGATCTGGTTGTTGACGATGAGGTGGATCGTGCCCCCGGCGCTGTAGCCGGGCAGGTGGGCCATGTTGAAGGTCTCGGCCACCACACCCTGGCCGATGAAGGCGGCGTCACCGTGGATCAGGATCGGCAAGCAGCGCTTGCGCTCTTCGTCCCCCTGCCGGTCCTGCTTGGCCCTGACGCGGCCCTGGACCACGGGGTTGACGAACTCCAGGTGGCTCGGATTGAAGGTGAGGCTCAGGTGGACCCGATCGCCGAGGCGGGTCTCGAGGTCGGCCGAGTGTCCGAGGTGGTACTTGACGTCGCCGCGGCCCCACATCGCCATCGGGTTCAGGTCGTCGAACTCCCGGAAGACCCAGCGGGGCTCCTTGCCGAGGATGTTGATCAGCACGTTCAGGCGGCCGCGGTGGGCCATGCCCAGGACCACCTCATGGACGCCGCGGGCCGCGCCATCCTCGATCATCAGGTGGAGGGTGGAGATCATGGACTCCGCGCCCTCGAGGCTGAAGCGCTTGGCCCCCCGGTACTTGGTATGGAGGAAGTCCTCGAAGGCCTCGGCGCCGCTCAGCTTCTCCAGGATCGCCAGCATGGTCTCCTTGTCGAGCTGGCAGCGGTTCCGAGTGCGCTCGAAGCGCTCCTGGAGCCACTCCTTGATCGCGATCTCGTGGATGTGCATGAACTCTACGCCGATCGTGCGGCTGTAGGTCTCCTCGAGGTACGCGTGCAGCTCCCTCAAGGTCAGGCGCGTCGGACCCTTGAGGAAGACCGTGTCGAAGGTCCGGTCCCAGTCGCGCTCGGTGAAGCCCCAGTAGTCGGGATCGAGCTCGCGGTGGCGCTCGGCGCGCGGGCGATCGAGGGGATCGAGTCGGGCGTGCAGGTGTCCGCGGACCCGGTAGGCGTTGATGAGCTGGAAGATCCGCCCCTGGGAGGCGGCGTACTCGAGCGCGGCCGGATCGGCGCCGGCCGCCATAGCGCCGCCGCCGTTGTCGAAGATCGAGCGGCGCGCGAACCCGGGCCCCGCCGCCGGCACCTCGCCGGCAGCCAGCTCGGCGCCCGCTCCTTCGAAGTACTCCCGCCAGGAGGCATCTACCGAGCTCGGGTCGGCCCGCCAGAGCCGAAGCTGCTCCTCGACATAGAGCGCGTTGATGCCGCTGAGCGCAGCACCGGAGCCGGAGCCCTCGGACATGGCGGATCTCCCCTGCCCCGGAGTCGTCCTCGCCGGGGCAGGGCGAGCCTAGCTCCTCTCGGCCCCCTTGGGGAGGGGAGGGGGCGAGGTCAGGGCCCGCAGGGGTCCGCACACTCGTCGATGCAGAGGGAGTCCCAGCTCGTCGAGCAGCAGTAGGCGTCCATGGCGCAGACGCATGCCTCACAGGCGCACCCGTCGCAGCCCGGCGCCCACCGGTTGAGGGTGACTCCCGGGCAGGGCGGCCCCTGCCGGGACCGGGCGGGGACGCGGCTCGGGTCCGACGTCGGGCCCACCTGCCGGCGAGCCCCTCCCAGCATCTCCTCCCTTGCGCCCCGAGGCGTCGGCATCGTGTGGCGTGGTCGAGCCCCCGCTTCCCTCCGACGGCGCGCCCTGCTCGCTGCCCGACTCCGCGCCGGAGCCAGGAACGGCCCCCCCTCCGCTGGCGACGACCGCGCCTCCCCGTCCCGCGCCAGACGCCCCGTCATCGACGCCGAGGTTCGTGGAGTCCCCGCCCTGCCCTCCGGAGCTGCACCCCAGGGGAGCGACTGCGAGGAACAGGAGCGACAGGACGCAGACAGCGAAGATACGGAGCGGCGACGACATGGGGCCTCCTGGGAGGTCGTGGCAGCGTCCTCCCTCGTGCAAGCGGTCGCGGGAGAACGCCCGCAAGCCACGTGCCGCGCCGCACACGAACCCAACCCCGTGAAATCACGAGGCCGGCCTCGTCGTCGGGGCCCGAGCCCGAGAGGGGCCCTCACGCGGAGGCGAAGCAAGCGGCTACTTCGCCAGGAGCGCCTCGTCGATCAGCTTGCGGATGCCTACCACGTCGCTGGGGTTGCCCACC
>CAZEHU010000382.1:1953-4130 GCA_964511605.1 uncultured Myxococcales bacterium | reverse complement strand
AGGCGATCGTGCAGGGCCCTCGCGAAGCACATGCTCACCAGGAATCCCAGGGAGGCCAGCCAGCCCCAGAGGATGACGGCCATCAGGCCGCCCAGGGATCCGTACACGAGGCTGAGGCGCGCAATGGAGGCCAGGTAGAGCGCGAAGAGGAGGCGCGCGCCGGCGAAGAAGACGACGAAGAGCGCGGCCCCTGCGAGGGTCGCGTGGGTGCTGACCCTCGTGCGCACGATCGCGACCACGAGGAAGACGAAGGTGAAGCCGAGCACCAAAGCGCCGACCACGTGCACAGCCAGGGGGCTCAGGGAGCGCGCGTGGCCCACGCCGTGGGCTCCGAGCACGGCGGCCGCTCCGCTCAGCACCGGCAGCCCCAGGATCATGAGGATGCTGAGGGCGCAGAGCACCGCGCTCAGGAGGAAGGTGGTCAGGTAGCGGCCGATCACCCGCACCTCGAAGATCGCACCGAGGGCGCGGCTCACGGCGCCGAAGACCATGCTGCCGGTCACGAGGAGGGCCACCGAGCCCAGGACGCCCAGGGCGTTCCTCTTCTCGAGGGCCGGACGGAGGAGCTCCTCGACCGCCTCGGGGGGCGTCGGGACCATCGCGCCGGCGAGATCACCCATGACGCGCCCGAGATCATCGACGGTCCAGCCGGTCTCGAGCAGGCGGCCGGCGGCGAAAGCCATGGCGCTGAGCATGAGAGCGCCAAAGGGGATGACCGAGAGGATCGCGTAGTAGGCGATCTCCGCGGTTCGGGAGGGCCCGGAGCTCCGGAAGAAGAGGCGCGTGGTCGCCGCGACGACGCGGAGGGAATGGAAGCGGCCTAGAGGACGAGCGATCAGGAGGGCCCACGCGCGGGACTCCGCGGCCACGCGGACGCGCAGCCGCCCGAGGCGTCCCCTCATCGACCCACGCTCACAGATGGGCCTTCACGGCTGGGCCTTCACGAGCGCCCCTTCGGCTCCTTGATGAGCCCGCGACGTCCCCGGCGTTCGCGGCGCTCGGGGGTGGGAGCCTCCGGAGGGCCCTCTAGGGCTTCGCGGAGGAGCTCGGCGAGCCGGCGGCGGGCCTCGGCGAGGTTCTGGGCCCGGCTGGCGTCGCCGCCGCTGACGACGCGGATCGTGGCGCGTCGACCGCGCCCCGATCCGTGGGCGGCCAGGAGGTACTCGAGCGCCTGGGAGGGGAGATCGGTGCAGCGCCCGATAGCGAAGCGCAGCTCGACGGCGGTGGGGGTGCGAAGGGCGGCGAGGGCCGAGGTCTCCCCTGCCAGATCCTTGGTATAGCTGACCGCGAGGAGGTCCGGCGAGATGACCACGTCGGGTGTGACGATGAGGGGCTCCACGGCGCGAGTCTACTCGACCCGGGAGGCCTTCGCCCGCCCCGGCTCGAGCACCCCAGCCGCCTCGAGGGCACGCTCGGCGGCGTCGCGCTGCGCGGCCTTCTTCGAGGGCCCTATGCCACGGGCGCGGAGGACAGCGCCGACCACCACCTCCGCCTCGAAGCGGGCCTCGTGCTCCGGCCCCTCGATGCCGAGCAGGCGATACTCCGGGGTGACACGGTGCTCGCCCTGGGCCCACTCCTGCAGGTGGCTCTTGGGGTCCTTCGGGCTCGCATCGCCCAGGGTGCGGAAGCGACCCTCGAAGACGCGTCGGACCACCTTGCGCCCAGCCGGGAAGCCACCGTCCAGGTAGACCGCCCCGAGGATCGCCTCGAAGGTATCGGCGAGCAGGGAGGGCCGGCGGCGGCCCCCGGAGCGCTCCTCTCCGACGCCGACGCGGAGCAGGCCACCGACGTGGAGGTTCCGGGCGAGCTTAGCGAGGCTTCGGGAGTTCACGACGCGAGCGCGCATCTGGGTGAGGCGGCCCTCGGGGAGCTTGGGGTAGGTCTCGAAGAGCCACTCGGAGACCACCAGCTCCAGCACGGCGTCGCCGAGGAACTCGAGCCGCTCGTTGTCGAGCGGACGGTGGGCCTGCTCGTTGGACCAGGAGCGATGGGTCAGGGCCTGCTCGAGCAGCGCCGGATCCTCGAACTCGTGGCCGAGCGCCAGGGAGAGGGCGGCCCCGAGGGCCGGCTCGAGGCCCTCGTTGGCGTCCTTGGCCGGCTCGAGGCCCTCGTTGGCGTCATGGGCCGGCTCGAGGCCCTCGTTGGCGTCATGGGCCGGCTCGAGGCCCTCGTTGGCG
>CAZEHU010000382.1:0-1853 GCA_964511605.1 uncultured Myxococcales bacterium | reverse complement strand
TCATGGGCGTCACCCATGGGTGCGGCTCTGCATGGCCCCATGGTGGCCCGTAGCGTCCGGGGGGGAAAGGGCGGCCTCGATGGTCGCGGCGCCGAGCACCCTGTCGCCCTCGTAGAGCACGACCTGCTGGCCCGGGGCGACGGCGTGGCCCTGCCCCTCCCAGGCCAGCTCGAGGAGGTCGTCCTCGATCCCGACGAGGCGGGCGGGACTGCCCTCGAGGCGATGGCGGATGCGGGCGACCACCGGCCGGCCGGGGCGGGGGACGGCGTCGTGCCAGCGAGGGGAGGAGGCGCTGAGACCCCACGCCACGAGCTCCTCGCGGCCGCCGGCGACGAGGGTGCGCTTCTCGGGGCGGAGCGCGACCACATAGGTGCGCTCGGGGCCCTCGACCCCAAGGCCACGGCGCTGGCCCACGGTGTAGTGGTGGAGCCCGCGGTGGTGACCGATGCGCAGGCCCCGGACGTCGACGATGGGCCCCGGGGCCGGGACGCGGGATCCGGCCGCGCCCTCTACGAACGCGGCGGTCCGACCGTCGGGGATGAAGCAGACGTCCTGGGACTCCCGCTTGGTGGCGGTGGGCAGGCCCATGCGGCGGGCGTGATCGCGCACCTCGTCTTTGGTGAGCTCCCCGAGGGGGAAGAGGGTGTGGTGGAGGGCGGCACGCTCGATGCCGGCGAGGAAGTAGCTCTGGTCCTTGGACACGTCGCGGGCGCGAGCGAGGCCGGGGCCGCCGTCGTGGGCCGCGACGATGCGGGCGTAGTGGCCGGTGGCGAGCCAGCGAGCGCCGAGGCGGCGGGCCTGCTCGGCGAGGGGGCGGAACTTCACCGCGTCGTTGCAGCGGACGCAGGGATTCGGGGTGCGGCCCCTCAGGTACTCCTCGACGAAGACGTCCACCACCTCGCGGCGGAAGACGTCCACGTAGCGCGAGACGAAGTAGGGGATGCCGAGGAGATCGGCGACCGCGCGTGCGTCCTGGACGTCGTCGAGGCCGCAGCAGGTCTTGCCGCCCCCCTCGCCGGCGTCGACGCCGGGGGGGTCGTAGAGCCTCATGGTGATGCCGACCACGTCGTGGCCGGCCTCGACGAGGAGGCCAGCGACGACCGAGGAGTCCACGCCGCCGCTCATCGCGACGACGATGCGCTGGGGCTCGGGGCCGAGACGGATCATGTCGAGGAGCCGCCGCGGGAGCGCTCGACGACCCTCGGCAGGATCTCGAGGGCACGCTCGATGTCCTCCGCTGTGGTGGTCCAGCCGAGGCTGAGGCGGAGCGTCGAGCGAGCCAGCTCCTCCCCGAGGCCGAGGGCGAGCAGCACGGGGGAGGCCTCGACGCTGCCGCTCGAGCAGGCGCTGCCCATCGAGGCGGCGAGGCCCTCGAGATCGAGACCGAAGAGCAGGGCCTCGCCGTCGGCGCCCTCGAAAGCGACAGCGAGGGTCTGGGGGAGCGCGGCGCTCGGCGTGATTCGGCGGATCCTGGGGACGCGATCCGCCAGCCCTTGCCACAGCGTCTCGCGGAGGGCCGCGAGGCGATCGGCCTCGGTGGGTTGGGTCTCGACGGCTTGGGCGAGAGCGGCGGCGAAGCCGGCGATGGCGGCCACGTCCTCGGTGCCGGCGCGGCGGCCACGCTCCTGGCGGCCGCCCTCGAGCAGCGGGGGCGGCGCAGCGACGCCGGGGCGGATCCAGAGGGTACCTGCGCCGCGCGGGCCCCCCAGCTTGTGGGACGAGAGGGTCAGGAGGTCCGCGCCCCAGGCCTCGGGGGGCACGGGGATACGGCCGACGGCCTGGGAGGCGTCGCCGGGGGGGGGCATGTCGCGGCTGTGCGCGGCGGGGGCGAAGGCCAACCGATCATGGCGGGC
>CAZEHU010000381.1:0-4130 GCA_964511605.1 uncultured Myxococcales bacterium | reverse complement strand
GCTCGAAGAGGCGGCAACGCCCCCGAGAAGGGACGTTGAGGGGGCTTCGAGGGTGGAAGAAGGGGGAACGGGGGCCGAGCAGCCGCGGGCGAGGAATCGCGAAGCAATGCATGAGTTGGCCGGTAGGGCCAAGGGAGCCTGCGATCGAAGGGAGCGGGTGGAGCCAGATCGCCGAGGCGCCCCGTGGGGCGCTGATTCAGCAATGGAGGCGGGCCCTTGGGCCCACCCGCTCCCGGGGGTCGCAGGCTCTTGTGGGCCCAAGGCCCACCGCCGCGTCGCTTCGCGCCGCTGAGGCTGCTGGACGGCGATGTGGCCCGAGATCGTCGGTGGATGCGACGGGAGCGATTCCCCGGACGCTCCTAGAAGACGATCGGCAGCTCGAACGCGCCCCGGAGGATCATGACTCCGTAGGCGTCCACGCCGAGGGACAGGCGCCAGGCGAACCGCGTATTGATGTACGCCCCGGCCTTGCCACCCAAGGTGATCATGGCGCCCACGGGCAGTGGCGACTCCTGGAAGGGGCCGCCGGGCGGGTCATCGTCTTCCCCGGCGGGCAACAGAGCATGGAGCGCGAAGACCATGCCGGTGCCCTTCACGCCGTCGATCTCCACATCGTTCCACTTCACGTCCATGTTGTAGGTGCGCAGGTAGCGGAAGCCGATAGCGATCTGGCCACCGTTGCCATCGACGATCTCCGCGCAGGGCGTGCTCGTCGGCGGGTCCCCGTCTCCGGTCTTCTGCTCCCCGAAGAAGCTGCACTTCTTGTCATCCTCGTTGTTCTTCTCCCGGATGAAAGGCCGGCTGTAGGGCGAGCCCGTCCAGAGGCCGCCCTCCAGGATCCAGGTGCTATGAGACGGGAACTGGAGGTTGATGTACTCCGTGGTGGTGGTCTCGGAGCCCGCGTTATGGGTCGTGTACTGCTTGATGCCGAGCTTCTTGCCGCCCTCGCTCTTCCAGCTCGCGAAGGGGTAGCCAGCGTAGGCCTCGATGAACGCGCCGGACTTGCCGAGGGGCTGGTTGTAGCCGTACTGGAAGCCCACGTTGGCGTACCCGATGTAGGGCTTGAGGAACTCGGCCGAGATGCCGGCGTTGAAGGTGCCGTAGGCGCCGTTGATACCCACCTGGGGGGTGATGCTGAGCATGGGCGGCCCGTGGTCGGCGGTGACGTTCGGGTACTTGCCCTCGAGCGAGTCCTTGTGGTCCACCACGGCCTCGTCGATGGCGCCGGCCTTGTCGAGGGCGTCGTCCATGTCCGCCCCCTCGTCGACAGCGGGGGGATCGGGGGCCGGGGCTTCCTCTGCCGCTTTGGTCCCGCGCTCTCCCTCGGCGGGGGCGGGCTCCTCCTCGGCGGCGGCCTTCGTCTTGCGTTGACGCTCGTCCTCGGCGGGGGCTGCCTCTTCAGCAGGGGCCGCCTCCTCGGCGGGCGCGGACGCTTCCTTGTTGGACTTGGTGCCGCGTTCCTGGGCGGCTGCCGACGAGGTGAAGGCGGCGAAGAGCAGGATCGCGGTGAAGGCTGTGACGGTTCTCATGGGGCTCCTTGGAGTTCCGGGACTACTCGAAGTCTTCACCCACTTCGTCCGCGTCCGACTCGATGTCGTCGACGTCCTGGAAGGTGATGAGACCCGCGGCGACCTTCCGCGGGACCTGGTCGACAGGCTTGGACCACGCGACGTCCACCTCGCTGAGGTCGAAGGTGTAGTGACGCACGGCGTTGGTGCTGATCTCCACGGCGATGTGGATACGGAGCTCCTGCTCCGCCGGGCGCGGGGTGATGTAGCCTCCGCCGCCGGGTCCGACGCCGAGAGACTTCCCGTCCTCGTCCGGGGTCAAGCCACCGAGAGAGAAGCGGGCGTAGCCCTCGTTCAGGATCGCCTTGGCGACACCCTTGGAGACCATGCGGGCGAAGAGCCTCTGCAGGGTCTTGCCGTCGACGGCGGACTCCTCGATCCCGGCGGCCGCGAGGACGCGGATCATGTAGTCGACGTTGCTGAGAACCCCGCCGTACGCGGCCTTGGCCAAGAAGCCCATCTCGCAGCCGTTTCGCCGGCAGTAGAGCACCGTGTCGTAGTACTGCCAGATCGCCTTGACGCCCGGGTCGGCGAGGCAGGCCTCGACCACGCCGATCTGAATCGGAGTCGGGTCCCCCTGGTACTGGAAGGCGGTATCCCCACCGCCCGTCAGCACCGAGATGGTGTTCTGCTGGTACCAGATGGTCGGCCCGCAGCCCGCCACCGCGGCCAGGATCAGCCCCGAGACCAGCGACAGTCGAACCCTTGTCATGGGCGAAGCGTCAGGTCGATCTGGAATCCCTCTCCCTCCAGGCGCAGCATCCGGGTAGGGGGCACAGCGTCGATGAACAGACGTCCGTGGACGTCCGTCGTCGCTGTGCCCTCGCCGACGATGGTGCCGTCTCCGGCCAGGGACGTCCAGCCCACGTCCTGCTCCGAGATCGGCAGGTGCATCGCGAACTCGTACCTCCGCTTCTTGCCCCGGAACACCTCGGCGTCGCTCACCTCCGTGCGCTCGAGGCTCACGCCGAAGATGCTGCAGAAGGGGTTGATCGGCGCGGTGATGATCTTCCACTTCGTGCCCGGCGCCCACTTCGCGTTCGCGTCGTCGTGCACCCCGCCGAAGACCCCGAAGACCAGCAGCATCGCCGGGAAGTAGAGCGGCGCGGTCAACAGCTCCAGCGGCTCCCACCAGGGCTGCCAGCCTCCCTCCGCCACGATGGTCTGGTAGATGAGCTGCCGCTGCACCCGCACCTCCGAGGTGCGCTTCAGCAGGATCACGTAGCGCGCATCGGCGACGTGGATCGAGATCCCCTCCACCGCGCCGGGCGTGACGTCCTTCTGGGCCTCGACCCGGCGGACGAGGCCGCGCTCGTACATGGTCAGGGTGCATCCCGGGGCCAGGAGCGCGATCGCGGCGGTGAGCGCGGCGAGCCGCCTCATGAGTCCACCCCCCACGCCGAGAACGCCGCCCAGAAGTAGGGGTGGCGAAACCTCCGATGGTCGAGCATCGAGAGCTGCGCCTGCCGGAGGGCCTCGGAGACCCCCACCTCCAGGAAGGCCTGGTAGAATCGGACCATCAGCAGGGTCGTCGAGGCATCGCTCACCGACCAGAAGCTGCCCACCACCGCGGGGGCGCCGGCGACGAGGAAGCTGCCGACGAGGCTCTCGAGGGCGTCGTCGCCGCCACCTTCGTCCGACAACATCGCGGTCTGACAGGCGCTGAGCACCGCCACGTGCAGGTGGCTCAGGTCCATGCGCCGGATCTCGTCGGCGATGAGATACCCGTCGCCGCCGGGAGCCGAGGCGAGCAGGAGCGACGAGAGCAGCGGGTCGTAGGAGCTCGCGACCCCGTGGGTGGCGAAGTGCAGGACGTTGTGGCGCGTCACGGCCTGCTTCACCGCGGCCTCGGTGGCTGCGGCTTCGGGGAGGAAGGTCGAGCCGTCGAAGATCGCCCCGACCGTGGCGGCCTCGAGCAGCGCCATCGGGAGCCTGCTGGTGCCCGCCTGGAGCGCCGGCACGTGCACCGGATCGCCGACGGACAGCATCGTCGGCACGCCTCCCGCGCTCTTCTGGCCGCGGGGGCGCTTCCGATTCAGCGAGCCGAGATACGCGGACATCGACGGCACGTAGGTCACCCGCGTCCGCTCCATGAGCATGGTCCCCGCGCCATCGCGGAGGACGCCGAGGGGGATATGCGCCAGCGGGCCGTCCGTGCCGACGAACAGAGAGGTGGTCTCGTCGAGGTACCCGCTCACGGGCTCGAGCACCATCGAGTGGAGCGCCTCGGCGGGTGCGCGCCAGGCGGTGCGCCAGCGTTGCCCGCACTCCGGCTCGCTGGAGGGGTCGAGGTGCGTCGGGCACAGCAGGGCGTCCCGCAGCTCCCAGACCGTCTTGTCGATCTCGGCCGGTGTCGCCTCGAGCTCCACGGCGCGGGTGCCACCTGGGGTCACGATGAGAGCCCAGGCTTTGTCCCGAAAGACCCACGCCACGTAGGCCTGGCCACGGGCCATCGAGAGCTGGGCGTTGGTGGCGGAGGGGATCATGAAGCGGTCGAAGAAGATCGAGCGATAGCTTCGCGAGCTCTCGCTCTCGGCGTACGCCGCGAGCCTCCTCTCGATG
>CAZEHU010000380.1:0-4138 GCA_964511605.1 uncultured Myxococcales bacterium | reverse complement strand
GGCGGCTCCAGTCTGGAGCTGACCGGGCTTGAGGGCCGCAGCGCCCAGCAAGCCCCGCGAGCTGTCCGTCCGGCTGCGGCTCTCCGGCAGGCTGGGCTGTCCGGTGGCCGCGTGGCGATCGGTATCCCGGCGCCGGGCCCCACCGGGACGGCGGCGAGGGTTGGCCAGAGGCCGCGGGCCCTCCGTTGCGACGCCGACCTCCGCATGGGCGAGCGCGGGCTCCGCCGGGACCCCCTCTTGCACAGCGACGTGTACGGGCGCCGGAGCCGAGACCGGCGGCGCGTGGGCCGCTGCCTGCGGGGCGACGTAGCCGCTCGCCGCCGCAGGGCTGACCTCGAATGCCAGAGTCGGGCCTGTATCCTGATCGGGTCCCAGCGGGGCCAGGCCGTGCGCAGTCACGCCGTGCGCGGTCGCGCCGTGCGCAGCCTCGACCTCGGCGCGCCGAGCCGCCGGCGACACGGAAGCAGGAGGCGCCACGGGGATCGCGGTGGAGCCCCTGCGCCCTCGACGTGCGGGAGCCGCCGGGGCCGCGCTCGGGCCGTGCTCCGCGAGGCGCGCGGAGATCTTCGACTGGCCGCCGCTGCGGAGCGCGCAAAGCTCGATGCGGCTCTCCACCACGGCGATGAGCTCCTCGAGGTCGTAGGGCAGCGTGATCACATCGTCGGCGCGTGCCCGTCGAGCGGCTACCCGGCCGCGGGCGTCGGAGGCGTCCGCGAGGACGATGAGCGGCATCGTGAGGAACTCCGCCTCGGCGCGCATGAGGCGGATGAGGTCGTAGCCATTGGTGCGATCGTAGGTGCCGTCCACGAGGACGCAGTCCGGCGGCTGTCCCTCCCAGGCGCTGACCAAGGCCTCGATGCGATCGAAGAACGTCACAGCGAAGCCCTCTCCCCCCAGATCGTCCGCCAGGTCGGTGGTCAGGTCGAGGTCCGCCGCGAGCACGTAGATCATGGAGGAGCTTGGATTCCGCAGCGGCATCGAGGGCGTCGGCTTCTTGCACCGCTCGCGCGCACGCAGCGGCCAGGGCCGCAGGCAGGTGGCGACGAGGTCCTCGCAGAGGACGGTGGAGTTGTGGCGCAGGGACGGGCGGCACACACACACACGACCGCCCCGGACGGCCCCTACCGTACCAGCCCTTGCCCGGGAGGCATAGCTCCCCCTGCTCTCCGCGCGCGCCACCGATTCCTTCGGATTGCCACGGAGTTCGGGCGGCGCGAGCCCTGGCGCAGGGAGGAGCCCTGGTGTAGGAAGCGGGCTCCTCGTCCCTTTGGCCTCCGAGGTAGTCCATGTCGCAGCTCATCGCGACCCGTGAGGCGCTCGAGCGCTTCGAGGCGGAGCTCCCCGTCGCGGGAGCCAAGGCGGATCGACTCCGTCGTCTGGCCGCTGGTGTGCGCGCCATGGCTGATCAGGCGCTCGCAGACGGCCGTGCCTCAGGCCCCCCGACCGCGTGGCTGGACCACGACCTGGCGGTGATCGTCTCGGAGGGCCTCGAGCATCGGGCGACCCGCGCCGCCACGCGCGACCTCTTCCTGGGGGTGCGCCGCCGGCTCGCTCGGGCCCTCGCGTCCGACGCCAGCGACCTGACGTGTGCGCTCGCCCTCGCGCGCGGGGCGACGACCGCCCTCGAGGACGAGCGCATCGGGGACGATGTTGACGCCGTGGTGGGGACGCTCGGTCACGAGGGCGCCGGCCCCTCGCTCATCGGGGCGGCCGTCCAGCTCGTGGTCGCCGCGGGGGAGACCCGCAAGGGTGTCGCCGCCGGGCGTGCGCTGGCGGCCGCCGCCGGGGTGCGAGAGGCGATGGAGCGGGTCGCCACCCGCCTCCCGGCCCACCCGGACGTCGCCCTCGACCGGGCTCGCCTGGCGGTGCTCGACGCCCGGCGGCGCTCCGGGGAGGAGCGCCTGAAGGCCCTCGAGGGTGCCCATGCGCACATCTCGGATCACGAGCGCCGCTTCGGTCCCAGCCGGGCGGCCCGCGATCTCTTGGCCCGGGTCCTCGAGCTCCGCGCTCGCAGCGGCGCCCCGGTCTCCGACGTGCGCCGAGACTGCCTCGCCCTCCTCGACGCTCGGGCGCGAGATGGCAGCCTGGGTCCCCGAGCTGCGGAGCGCCTGGTGAAGGCTGTCGAGCGCGCCGGCGCCCTGGATCGCGATACCGCGGCGGCCGTGCTCGAGCGCCTCGAGCCCCTCGCTGCCGATCACCCGGAGCGCTGGCGGGGCGCCATCGGCCGGGCCCTCGCCAAGAGCGGCGACGAGGGCGCCGTGGTCACGCACTGGGAGCGGGCCCTCGCCGACGACCCCTCGGATCGCGAGGCGGCGCGCGGCCTGGGTGATCGCCTCTTGCGCAATCTGCGCGCCGGGCTCGACGCCCCCTTCGACAGCGCCGTCCTCGAGCGCGTGCTCGAGGCCCTGCCGCACGGCTCCCTCGCTCGCTGGTCTGCGGCGGATGCCGTGCGGGTGCTCGAGCACGTCCAGCGCACCTTCGGCGTCGGGCGCGCCCTCGAGCTCCTCGAGGAGCGCTTCGCGGACAATCGCGAGCTGGCCAAGCACGCCCCGCTGTGGGAGCGGGGCCTCGCCCTCGCTTCGGAGGCCGGGGATCCCGCGGGCCTCGAGACCCTCGCCCGCAAGGCGATCAAGGCCTCGGGCCTGCCCGCGGCGCGGCTCGCCCTCGCCGAGGCGCTCCTCTCGGCCGGGCGGCGGCTCGATGAGGCTGACGACGTCCTGCGCCCCCTGTACGACGCCAAGGGCGACCTGGCGGCGCGGGCCCATGCCCTGAGGCGCAGGTTGTCCAAGGATCCCGGCTTCCGCTCCGCCAAGCGGGACGCTCTGGTCGCGTTCGAGGAGCGGGTGGGCGTGGGCAGCGGGCGGAAGCTGAAGCTGCGCATCCTCCATACGACCGCCTCCTACGCGCTCGCCGAGGTGGCGAGCCACCAGGCTCCCGACGTCTACGGCCACAAGTACCTCCGCGTCATGGTGCGCGCCGACGATCTGCCCAAGGGCGTCGGACCGGCGCACCTGAGGAAGGGGGACAAGCTGGACGCCCCGATCCGCGGCGTGGACGGCGACCCCCACAAGGATCGCGACACCTTGAGGCTGTACTGGATCGCGGACAGCCGAGCGCTCCGCCTGGTGCGATCGCCCGCGGAGCTCGAGGAGCGGCTCGACGAGGAGGAGCGGCGCTTCGGCATCGGCGGCTCAGAGCCCCTGCCCCTCCGGGTCGGGCGCCAGGGCCGGCGCAAGGCGCTCCGGGCTCACGTGCTGTCGCGGAAGCAGGGGCCGGAGTTCTCGGCTACGGCCCGCATCAGCGCCGACCAGCTCCCCGAGGGCGTGGACTCCAAGGCCCTTGGCCGCGGGCGCCGCTTCTTGGGGGTGGTGGAGCGCGAGCGCGGCACGGAGGACGGCCCGGGGCTGCGCCACTACCACGTGGTCGGATCCTTGAGCGCGCCCAAGGAGTCGGAGGCGAAGCCCAAGGCCGTGGCGAACGAGGAGGCGACGAAGGCCGAGCCCAAGGAGGCCGAGGCGCAGCCCAAGCCGGACAAGGAAGCGGCGAAGGCCGAGCCGGACAAGGCCGAAGCGAAGCCCGAGCCGGAGGCGGCCGAAGCGAAGCCCGAACCGAAGAAGGCCGACGCGAAGACCGAGCCGGACAAGGAGGCGCCGAAGGCCGAGCCGGAGGATGCTGAAGCGAAGCCCGAGCCGGACAAGGAGGCGGCGGAGGCCGACGCAGAGCCCGAGCCCAGGACCGCGGACCAGCACGAGCCCAAGCCCGATCCCAAGGGGGCGGATCAGCCCGAGCCCGAGCCCAAGGCCGAGCCCGAGCCCGAGACCACGACCGAGGCTCCCACCGAGGACACGACCGCCGAGGAGGCCTCGTCGTGATCGAGCGCTGGGAGCCGCTCCGTGTCGAGGCTCCGGGGACTGCCGCGGATCTCCTGCAGCCCGGCCTCCTGCACCGAGCTCTCGCACGCGGCTGCGGCCTCAGCGCCGCCGAGCTGGGCTCGATGATCCCGCTCCGGCGCGGGGTCGTCGAGGTGGAGGTGGCGCTGGCGCGGTCCTTCACGATCCGCACCCCTTGTGCCCTCCCGCTACCCCTCGAGCATGGCTCGGCGACCCTGTGGCTGCGCCGAGACGACGATCCCCCGGAG
>CAZEHU010000379.1:0-4139 GCA_964511605.1 uncultured Myxococcales bacterium | reverse complement strand
GTGCACGCGCCCTCCTGGATCGTCGCCGAGGTCCCCCTCGCCCCCGACGGCTCGTTTTCGGTCGAGGTCCCCGCCGAGGTCCCCCTCGTCCTCCAGGGGCTCGACCGCGAGCGCCGGGCCCTCCACAGCATGAATCGCTGGTTCTACCTGCAGCCGGGCGAGAAGCTGACCTTCTCGATCCCCCGCTCGATCTTCCCGGCCCGCTGCTCGGGCTGCCACGGCTCCCTCACCGGGGACCGCGCCCACACCCTGGGGCCGCCGGACGTCGTCTCCGGCGCGTCCCGCGTCGCCGCCACCTGGGACGAGGGCGTCGGCCGCCGGCGGGCCCCAGCCGTGCAGGCGCCGCGCCTCGTGGACTTCCGCGAGCACGTGCAGCCGATCCTCGACCGCCGCTGCGTCCGCTGCCACCACGGCGGGGACGCACCGGATGGGGGCCTGGACCTGAGCCCGATCCCCGCCACCCCCTGGACGCGGAGCTACCTCTCCCTGCACCGCCTCGAGGAGCCCGAGAGCGGCGATCACGCCGCCAAGCGCTACCTCGACGAGCGCCATGCGCTGTCCTCGAGGAGTTGGCTGATGGAGGTGGTGAGCGGCGAGGAGCTCGACGCACCGGGCGCCCCCCTCGCGCCCGGGCTCCCCCACCCCGCCGACGATCCCCTCACCGAGGACGAGAGGCTCACCCTCGCGCGGTGGATCGACCTCGGCGCCACCTTCGTCGGGGCGGCCCCATGAGCGTCCTCCACCCGATCAGCGTGCTACTGACGGCAGCCGCCCTGCTCCCCGGCGCCCCGACGACCACCCCGGAGGCCGCGGGCTCCCGCTTCGGCAGCCTCACGAGCTCCGTCTGGCGCTATGGGCGCACCTTCGTGCCCCACGATCTCGAGCCCCTCGCGCCCACCAATCCCTGGCCCGAGCCCCAGCCCCATCGGGATCGTCCCGAGCGGGTGACCCTCTCGGCGGACGGGGGCCGCGCCTACGTCACGCTCCCCGGCACCGAGAGCGAGCCCGGCCACGAGCTGGCGGTGGTCGACCTCCGCGCCGCGAAGGTCGTGGGGCGTATCCCCGTCGGTGCCCGACCCTACGGCTGCTTCTTGCATCCCGGCGGGCGATGGCTCCTGGTGACCAATGAGCTCAGCAACTACCTGAGCGTCGTCGACACCCAGGGCGATCGCCTCGTGGGCTCGATCCCGCTCGACTACTACGCCCAGGGGCTCGCTTTCTCAACGGATGGACGCCGCGCGTGGGTCGCGATCCGCTACCTGGACCAGGTCCTCGCCCTCGACCTCGTCCCCGCTCCAGACGGCCTCACAGGCCGCGTTCGCGAGATCGGCGGCTTCGACGAGGAGGCCTTCTTCGGCCGGCCGACGGCGGGCGCGGCGGAGGCCGCCACCCTCCCCGAGCTGATCGCGGACCGTGCGTGGGTGCCCGAGGCGCTTCGAGAGGCCCTCGAGGCCCGGACGGGGGGGCTGCACCAGACCCTCCGCGCCCGCTGCGGGTCCTGCCACTCCGAGCCCACCGGGGGCCTCGAGATCTCCGAGGATCCCGTCGCCAGCTTCCTGTCCGCTGTCGACAACGCCCTGCCCGGTCGCCCCTGGGACAGCCCCCTCGTCCGGGCGGTCGTACCCTCCGAGCTCGGAGGCTACGGAGACGCCGAGCGCACCCCGGAGCACCACACCGGCGGGGCGATCTACGCCGAGGACGATCCAGAGCTCGCCCGCCTCGTCCGATGGATCCGCGACGCGGAGCGCGGCCCGGGCATCCCGGTGGGCAACCCGGGCAGCCACCCGAAGGACCTCACCCTCTCCCCGGACGGCCGCCACCTCTTCGTCGGCAATACCGGCACCATGGACGTCTCCATCGTCGACGTGGAGGAGGAGCAGGAGGTCGGGGGGATCTACCTGCAGAACGTGGCGATCCATGTGCGGGTCCTGCCGGATCCAGAGCGAGGCCGCCACCAGCTCCTCGCCCTCACGATGGGGGTGGGCTTCGGGGTGCCCGAGGCACGCGATCCCCTCGGCGCCGAGACCTGGGATCGGGAGCACCCCGCGGCCCAGGTGGCGATGCTGCGAGACCTCGAGACCACCGATCCCCTGCCCTTCGACGAGCAGCCGGTGCTCGGTCCCTTCGACGCGGTCGACGGCACGGCGGCCTTCCGCATGCGCGACATCCAGAACGATCTCGTCGCTGTGGACCTCGGCACCCTTCAGATCCCGCGCTGGCGTCCCGATCGGCCCCTCGACTACCTGGTCGAAGCCAGCGCCTACGAGGCCCACCCGGGCGGAGGGCCCGGACGCCTCTCGCCCTCCTGGGTCCGCTACACCTCGGATACTGCGGAGGCCACCGCCGGCGACGTGAAGGGGGACATCGCCCCCGAGCTGCAGCGGGTCCCAGGGAGCTTCCCGGAGTGGGCGGCGATCGACGGGGACCGCCTCTTCGTCTCGATGGCAGGCTCCTTCGAGGTGGTGGAGTGGATCGTGGATACGAGCGCGCCCGATCCCGCGGACCGCCTGACCCCCATCCGCACGTGGCCCACGGGCTTGCGGCCGGTCGGCGTGGACGTCAGCGAGGATTGGATCGTCGTGGCCAACCAGCTCGGGGAGACCGTGACCGTTCTGGACCGGGCCACCGGCGCGCGCCGGGACGTGGTGGTCGGGGACCTCGAGCGGCCGGCGCTCGACACCGATCTCGAGAAGGGCGAGCTGGTGGCCCACACCTCGGTCTTCAGCTCGGACGCCGATACGAGCTGCCTGCACTGCCACTACCGGGATACCGGCGATGGGCGCGGCTGGGGCGCCTCGGAGACCATCGGCCAGGATCGGAGCGGCGACATCACCCCCGGCGGCACCCTGGGCATCCCCCAGATGCGCAACGTCTTCGGCATCCAGCCCTACTACTTCGAGGGCACCCACCGCCTCTCGGAGGGGCAGGGGGCCGACATCGCGGAGCCGGCCAGCTCCATCGACTTCGATCGGCCGATCTGGGCCGGCGACTACACCGACCTGGCCTCGCCGGTCCCGGAGGAGGAGCGCTGGGCGCGCCACGAGGAGCTCAAGGAGAGGGTCGAGGTCCACAAGCTGGGCTCCCGGGGCTACGACCTCGATGCACGCCGCGAGGCTTTCCTCCAGGAGCAGTCCCAGCGCTGGTTCGGCGCGGCATATGGGCTGCGCGAGATGTACCGCTTCGTGGCCGCCTTCCTCGGCGATCGGGATCACCTGGTGCCGAATCCCTACGATCGCCTCGATCCGGCCGTGGTGCGCGGGGAGCGGATCTTCCACGATCCCTCGGTGATGTGCGGCGTCTGCCACGCCCCGCCCCACTTCACCCGCAAGGACGAGCTCCTGGCGCCGAACCCACGCAGGGCCCTGCCACCCCTGACGACGATCACCCGCCGCGATGCCGCCTACACCCTGGCGAGCGTGCGAGCCGTCGAGCGCGCGAAGGGGGGGGAGCACCTCGACCTCGATCCCGAGGACATGGGGCGCGTGGAGGATGTGGAGGGCTCGGTGACCACGATGCAGCTTCGCGGCCTCTTCGACCGCCCGCCGGTCTTCCTGCACCACGGCCGGGCCCGCTCCCTCAGAGAGGTCCTCTGCACCCCGCGCCATCCGGCGCTCCGGCGCTATCGCTATCCGATCCTCCAGGGCCCCGAGGAGGTGCGCCCGGATCGCTGGGAGGTGGGCATGAACGAGACGACGCTCCGCACGCCCGAGGGTCCCCTGGAGGAGGACGCCGAGATCCTGGATACCCACGGCGGCACCTCCCACCTGAGCCCACGCGAGATCGCGGACCTCCTCGCTTTCCTCCAGGCGGTGCCGTGATGGGGGCCCTCGCGCTGGCGGCCGCCACCGCCCTCCTCCCGGGGGGCGAGGTGATCCTCGGGGACGACGCGGGACGCTACGACGAGCGCCCCGCCATCGTCGTGCGCCTCACCCCCTACGAGCTGGACCTGTGGGAGGTCTCCCACGAGCGCTTCGGCGCCTTCGTCGAGGCCACCGGCCACGAAGCGGAGGGCCCGTGGTGGCGAGGCGCGAGCACCTCCGGTGTCGAGCTGCCGGTGCGCTGGGTGAGCTGGCTGGACGCAGCGGCCTTCTGTACCTGGGCCGGGGGACGGCTGCCGACCGAGGCCCAGTGGGAGGCCG
>CAZEHU010000378.1:0-4145 GCA_964511605.1 uncultured Myxococcales bacterium | reverse complement strand
CCGCGAGGGCACCGAGCGCGGTGACCAGCTCCGGCAGGAAGAGCAGGAGGTCGCACATCTAGAACGCCTCCAGCAGCGCGCGGGTGGCGGGATCGATGAGATCGAGGGCCAGCCGCGGGAAGAAGCCGAAGACGAGGAGCGTGCCGAGGAGGAGGGCCCGGGGGATGACCTGGAAGGGCGAGGGCTCCACGAGGTGATCCCAGGCCTCGTTGGGCGGCCCGAGCATGGCGGTCTTGAGCACACGCAGGACGTAGGCGGCCGTGAAGACGAGGCCGCCGATAGCGAGCACCCCGAGGAGCGGCCAGGTCTCGAGGGCGGCGAGGAAGACGAGGAGCTCCGCCCAGAAGCTGGCGAAGCCCGGTACTCCCATGCCCGAGAGCGCCGCACAGATGAAGAAGGCCGCGGCGACCGGCACCTGCTTGGACAGGCCGCCGAAGTGGCGGATGTCGCGATCGTGGGTCTGGTCGTACAGGAAACCGACGGCGCTGAAGAAGAGGGCCGTCATCACGCCGTGGGCGAACATCTGGAAGACCGCCCCGTTCATGCCGTCGCGGCCGAGGGTGCAGAGGCCGAGGAGCACGATGCCCATGTGGCTGACCGACGAGAAGCCGATGACGTACTTGAAGTCCGTCTGCCTCAGCGCGACGAAGGCGCCATAGACGATGTTCACGGTCGCGAGGGCGGCGAAGGGTCCGGCCCAGTACGCGGCCCCCTCCGGGAGGATCGTGATGGCGATCCGCAGGATGCCGTAGGCCCCGAGCTTCATCAGGACCCCGGCGTGCAGCATCGAGACCGCCGTCGGCGCCGCCACGTGGCCGGTGGGCGACCAGCCGTGGAAGGGGAACATCCCCGCGAGGATGCCGAAGCCGACGAAGAGGAAGGGGTAGAGGAAGACCTGCGCCTCGGTGGAGATGGTGGCGCGGGCGAGGTGCTCGAGGCTCCAGCTCTCGGCGCCGCCAAGCCACCAGAGGGCACAGAGCGCCGGGAAGAGCAGCGCCGAGCCGGCCATCAGGTAGAGGGTCAGCTTCATCGCCGAGTACTCCTTGCGGGTGGAGCCCCAGATGGCGATGAGCGGGTACATCGGCAGGACCGCGACCTCGTAGAAGAAGAAGAAAGCGAAGAGATCGAGGCTGACGAAGACGCCGAAGACGCCCGCGACGAGGATCGCCATGAAAGCGAAGTACTCCTGCACCCTCTCCTCGAGGCCCCACATCGAGAGCACGCCGGTGAAGAAGACCAGGGCGTTGAGCGACGTGAGCAGGACCGAGATGCCGTCGACCCCGACGCGATAGTCGATGCCAAAGCCCTCGACCCACGGGATCACCTCCACGAGCTGATAGCCGCCAGCCTCGCTGTCGTAGATCGTCCAGACCATCACGCTCAGGACGAGGCTCGCCATCGACCAGATCGCGTTGGCCACACGGATAGCGCCATGGGCCCGCGATGGCAGGACGAGTGTGGTCATCAGCGCCCCGATGGGGCACAGGATGATCAAGCTGAGGAGGGGCAGATCGGCCATGGGGCGGGGGGGCTCTAGCGTGTGAGCGCGTAGAGCGCGAGGGTGGCGGCCACGAGGACCGTGGTGGCGAGGTAGAGCTGGACGGGGCCGGCCATCGAGCGGGCGGTGGCGCGCCCCGAAGCGAGGATGGAAGCACCGACTCCATCCCCGCTGCCGTCGAAGCCCTTGGTCTCGGCGCCGTAGAGCGCGCGGGCGAGGGCGACGGTGGGGGCGACCAGGAAGCGATCGTAGAAGCGATCGAAGTACCAGCCCTCGGACAAGAAGCGGTGGAGGGCGGGGATGCGCTCGGCGAAGCCGCGACGGGAGGAGCCGGCGCGGCCGAAGTCCCAGAACGCCAGCGCGGCGCCGGACAGGGCCACGGCGATGGCCGGCAGCATCTCGGCGAGGGGCGGGTGCTCGACGGCCGCGCCGAGGAGCTGCCCCAGCGCATCGCCGAAGAGCCCCGCGCCGAGCGCTCCGATAGCCAGGAGGCCCATCGGCAGGGACATGGTCGGGGTCGGCCCTTCGGCAGGCTCGGGCCGCTCGATGGAGGCGGGGCGCAGCACCAGGAAGATCATGCGGAAGGTGTAGTAGGCGGTCAGGAAGGCCGCGGCGAGGCCCCCGAGGAGGAAGAGGCCGCCCTGCTCGTGGAGCACCGCCTCCTTGGAGAAGAAGCCCGCGGCCGGGGGGATGCCGGCGAGGGCGAGGCCGCCGGCCACGAGCCCGAGGGTGGGGATCTTCATGGCGCGGGCGCCGCTCCTGCCGATCTCCTCGAGGTCCTGGGAGTGCGCCCAGTGGATGAAGGCACCCGAGGTGAGGAAGAGCAGGCACTTGAAGATCGCGTGGGTGGTCAGGTGGAACATGCCCGCCCAGAGGCTGCCGGCCCCGAGGGCCATCAGCATGAAGCCGAGCTGGCTGATGGAGGAGTACGCCAGGACACGCTTCATGTCCCGGGCGACCAGCGCCATGGTCGAGGCCGCGAAGGCGGTGAGTGTCGCGACGACGAGGACCACGGTGAGCGTGGTCTCCGCTGCCAGGAAGAGGGGGTGGAAGCGCGCGAAGAGGAAGACCCCCGCGGCGACCATCGTCGCCGAGTGGAGGAGCGAAGAGACCGGCGTCGGCCCCTCCATCGCGTCCGGCAGCCAGGTGAAGAGCGGGACCTGGGCCGACTTGCCCACGATACCCGCGAACATGAGGAGGGTGATGAGCTCGAGGCGCCCTCCCCCCTCGATGGCGTCGAGGGCCGCGACGCTCTCCGGGGCCGTGAGCGCCACCACGTCGAGGGTGCCGGAGGCGTCGAAGAGGAGGAGAAGGCCGATGAAGAGTCCCACATCGCCCACGCGGGTCATCAGGAAGGCCTTGCGGGCGGCCGCCACCGCGTCCGGCTTCTCGTACCAGAAGCCGATGAGCAGGAAGGAGGCCAGGCCGACCAGCTCCCAGAAGACGAAGCCCATCAGCAGGCTCGAGGCGTAGACGAAGGCCAGCATCGCGAACGAGAAGAAGCCGAGCAGGGCGAAGAAGCGGGCCTTCGAGGGATCCCTGGCCATGTATCCGATCGAGTACAGCTCGACGAGGAAAGCGATGACACCCACCACGGCGCCCATGAGGAGGCTGGGCGCGTCGCAGAGGAAACCGAAGCGCACGTCCCCGAGCTCGGTGCGGAGCCACGAGGCCGTGATCGGCGCCTCGAGGGGGCCGCCGGCCAGCAACAGCAGGCTCGCGACCATCGAGGCCGCGCCGGCCAGGAGGACGACCCCCATCGCCGCACCGGGGGCGCGACGGAAGACGACCAGCGCGAGGAAGAACGCCACGAGGGGCGCCATCACGCAGGTCATCACCAGGGTCACGGGATCCATAGGGCTCTGGGTCGTCTCCGGGTCGCGCTCAGCCGCTGAGCTGATCGAGGTCGTCGGTATGGATGGAGCGGCGCTCGCGATACAGCGAGAGCACGATGCTCAGGGCGATGGCCACCTCGGCCGCCGCGAGGCCGATGACGAAGAGCACCACGATCTGGCCGGTGGCGTGGTCTGGATCGAGGGCTCGGAAGCGGCCGAAAGCGAGGAAGTTCAGGCTCGCCGCGTTGAGCATCAGCTCGACCCCGATCAGCACCGCGATGAGGTTCCGCCGGGCGATGGTGGCGTACAGGCCCAGGCAGAAGAGCAGCGCCGAGAAGAGGAGGTAGCCGGTGAGGGTCATGGCGCGGTCCCCTCGACGTCGGGCTCGGGGGCGCCTGGGCCCTCGGCCCGATCCTCCCTGGCGGGGGGCTCACGTCGCGCGATGGCGATGGCGCCGACGATGGCCAGGAGGAGCACCACCGAGAGCATCTCGAAGACGAGGTTGTAGTGCTTCAGCAGCGCTCGCCCCATCGGCTCGACGGCGTAGACCTTGGCGGCGGGCTCGGCCACCTCGCTGAGATCGGTGCGCGAGAGCGCCAGGATGAACGCGGCGAGCAACGCGAGGGCGGGGATCGCGCCGAGCAGGCGGCGGGTGGGGGCCTCCTCCGGCAGGCCGGAGCCGATCGCATGGGACATCATCACCGCGAAGACCATCGCGACGCTGATACCGCCGACGTAGATGAGCACCTGCATAGTGGCGACGAAGGGGCTCTGCAGGGTGAGGAAGAGCCCGGCGAGCCCGCGGAGCGCCA